>NZ_JBSPUD010000003.1:0-260539 GCF_056861525.1 Stenotrophomonas sp. 82F1 | reverse complement strand
AAAAACACGCCCCGGCGGGGGGTGGGCTCCGTGTGTCGGGGGGGCCGGCCCGGGGCCCCCCACTACCCGATGGCTCAGTTCGCCTTGTGGATCGCGCGCTTGCTCACGGCCATTGCCGCGTCGTGCACCACTTCCGACAGCGACGGGTGGGCGTGGCAGATGCGCGCCAGGTCATCGGCCGAACCGCTGAACTCCATGGTCAGCACGCCTTCGTGCACCAGCTCGGACACATTGGCGCCGACCAGGTGCATGCCCAGGATGCGATCGGTTTCGGCGTGGGCCAGAACCTTCACGAAGCCTGCCGGCTCGATCATCGCCACGGCACGGCCGTTGGCGGCGAACGGGAAGCTGCCGGCCTTGTACGGGATGCCCTCGGCCTTCAGCTGCTGCTCGGTCTTGCCGACCCAGGCCAGCTCCGGCTCGGTGTAGATGACCCACGGAATGGTGTCGAAGTTGACGTGGCCCGGCAGGCCAGCGATCAGCTCGGCAACCGCGATGCCTTCCTCGAAGCCCTTGTGTGCCAGCATCGGGCCGCGCACGCAGTCACCGACCGCCCAGACGCCGTTGACGCCGGTGTGGCAGTGCGCGTCGACTTCGATCTGGCCACGCTCGTTGATCTTGACGCCGGTACCTTCGGCCAGCAGGCCCTTGGTGGCGGCGCGACGGCCGACGGCCACCAGCAGCTTGTCCACCACCAGCGACTTCTCGCCTTCGGCGTCGCTGTAGGTCAGGGCGACTTCCTTCTTCTTGCCCTTGCCGGTCACTTCGGCCTTGGAGACCTTGGCACCCAGGCGGATGTCCAGGCCCTGCTTCTTGAATTCCTTGGCGGCGGTCTTGGCCACTTCGGTATCAGCCGCCGCCAGGAAGTCGGGCAGCGCTTCCAGGATGGTCACTTCCGAACCCAGGCGCTTCCACACGCTGCCCAGTTCCAGGCCGATCACACCGGCGCCGATCACGGCCAGGCGTGCCGGCACTTCGGTGAAGTCCAGGCCGCCGACGTTGTCGACGATGGTCTCGCCGTCGAACTTGGCGAACGGCAGTTCGATCGAATCCGAACCGGCGGCGATGATGACGTTGGTGCCCTTCAGCTCGACGACCGAACCGTCATGCTGGGTAACCTTGACCAAGTTGCCCGGCTGCAGTTCGCCGAAGCCGTAGTAGGCGGCGACCTTGTTGGCCTTGAACAGCATGGCGATGCCGCCGGTGAACTGCTTGACGATCTTGTCCTTGCGGCCAACCATCGCCTCGACGTCCATCTTGGCATCCTTGAAGCTGATGCCGTGGTCGCCAAAGATGTGGCCCATGTTCCAGAACTGGCGCGAGGAATCCAGCAGCGCCTTGGACGGGATGCAGCCCACGCGCAGGCAGGTGCCACCCAGGGCCGGCTTGCCGTCCTTGCCCAGCGCTGCGTCGATGCAGGCGGTCTTCAGGCCAAGCTGGGCCGCGCGGATGGCAGCGTGGTAACCGGCCGGGCCGGCACCGATGACGACGACGTCGAATTGTTCAGCCATTGAAATAGTCCTTGTTGCATTACCAGAACCCCTCCGCGCAGGCGCGGAGGGGCGGGAGGTCTCTTACAGGCCGAACAGCATGCGGCCCGGGTTTTCCAGCTGGTTCTTGATGTCCACCAGGAACTGCACCGAGTCCTTGCCGTCGATGATGCGGTGATCGTAGGACAGCGCCAGGTACATCATCGGCGCGATCACGACCTGGCCGTTCTGGGCGATCGGGCGCTCCTTGATGGCATGCATGCCGAGGATGGCGCTCTGCGGCGGGTTGATGATCGGGGTCGACAGCAGCGAACCGAAGGTGCCGCC
Source organism: Stenotrophomonas sp. 82F1 (assembly GCF_056861525.1). Taxonomy (NCBI): domain Bacteria; kingdom Pseudomonadati; phylum Pseudomonadota; class Gammaproteobacteria; order Lysobacterales; family Lysobacteraceae; genus Stenotrophomonas; species Stenotrophomonas sp. 82F1. The sequence continues at coordinate 258,722 of NZ_JBSPUD010000003.1, read as the reverse complement.
GTTGGTCACGGTGAAGGTGCCGCCCTGCAGTTCTTCCAGGCTCAGCTTGCCGTCACGGGCCTTCTTGGCGTAGTCGGCGATGGTCTTTTCGATGTCGGCGAACGACATGCGCTCGACGTTGCGCAGCACCGGCGTGACCAAGCCCTTCTCGGTCGACACGGCGATGGAGATGTCCGAGTAGCCGTGGTAGATGATGTCGTCGCCGTCGATCGAGGCATTGACCAGCGGGAAGCGCTGCAGCGCGTTGGCGGCGGCCTTCACGAAGAAGCTCATGAAGCCGAGCTTGATGCCGTGTGCCTTGACGAACTCGTCCTGCAGTTCCTTGCGCGCCGCCGACACCTTGGACAGGTCGACTTCGTTGAAGGTGGTCAGCATGGCGGTGGAGTTCTTCGACTCCATCAGGCGCTCGGCGATGCGCTTGCGGATGCGGGTCATCGGCACGCGTTCTTCCGGACGTGCGCCACCGGCCTTGCCGGCGCCGCCGTTGCGGGCGAAGTTGACGATGTCTTCCTTGGTGACGGCGCCACGACGGCCGGTGCCGTCGACATCGGCCGGGTTCACGCCTTCGGTGATGGCGGTGAAGCGGGCGCCCGGCGGCAGCGCGTCGGCAGCCGACTTGGCAGCCGGGGCCGGCGCAGCGGCGGCGGCCGGAGCAGCAGCGGCCGGAGCGGCCTCGGCCTTCTTCTCTTCGGCGGCCGGTGCCGGGGCAGCGGCCACGGCGCCTTCTTCGATGATCGCCACGACCTGGCTGGAAGTGACGGTGTCGCCTTCCTTGAACTTGATTTCCTTGATCACGCCATCGACCGGCGACGGCACTTCCAGGACGACCTTGTCGGTTTCCAGGTCAAGCAGGTTTTCGTCGCGCTTGACGGCGTCGCCCACCTTCTTGTGCCAGGTGGCGATGGTGCCGTCGGCGACGGATTCGGGCAGTACCGGGGCTTTGACTTCGGTGGCCATGCGGGAGCTTCCTGGTTTGTCTTCTAAATAGGGGGAGAGTTATTCAGCGAACGAGTCGTTGAACGGGTTGACCAGTGCATCGGCGACCAGCTGCTGCTGTTCGCGGACGTGGTCAGCCATGTGACCGGCAGCCGGCGAAGCCGAACGTGCGCGACCGGCGTAGTGCAGGCTCTGGCCATCGGCCAGGCAGAACTGCAGGTGGTGGCGGATCTGGTACCACGCGCCCTGGTTCTGCGGTTCTTCCTGCGTCCACACCACGTCGGTGGCCTTGCCGTACTTCTTCAGTTCGGCAGCCAGCAGCGCACGCGGGAACGGGTACAGCTGCTCCACGCGGATGATCGCCACGTCGTCCTGGCCACGCTTGGTCTGGTCTTCCAGCAGGTCGTAGTAGACCTTGCCCGAGCACAGCACCACGCGCTTGACCTTCTTGGCATCTGCAGTGGCATCGCCGATCAGGTGCTGGAACTCGCCATTGGCCAGCTCGTCCAGGGTCGACACGGCCAGCTTGTGGCGCAGCAGCGACTTGGGCGACATCACCACCAGCGGCTTGCGGGTGGTCAGGTGCTGCTGGCGACGCAGCATGTGGAAGGCCTGCGCCGGGGTCGACGGCACCACCACCAGCATGTTCTCCAGCGCGCACAGCTGCAGGAAGCGCTCCAGGCGCGCCGAGCTGTGTTCCGGGCCTTGCCCTTCATAACCGTGCGGCAGCAGCAGGGTCAGGCCGGAGATGCGGCCCCACTTTGCTTCACCGGCGGCGATGAACTGGTCGATCACCACCTGGGCGCCGTTGGCGAAGTCGCCGAACTGGCCTTCCCAGATGCACAGGGTGTTCGGGTCGGTGGTCGAGAAACCGTACTCGTAGGCCATCACCGCTTCTTCGCTGAGCAGCGAATCGATGACGGTGGCCTTCTCCGGCGAATCCACCAGCTGCCGCAGCGGCAGGTAGTAGTTGTCGGTCTTCTGGTCGTGCAGGATCGCGTGGCGGTGGGTGAACGTACCGCGGCCGACGTCCTGGCCGACCAGGCGCAGCGCACTGCCTTCATCGAGCAGGGTGGCGTAGGCCAGGTTCTCGGCAAAGCCCCAGTCGCCCGGGATTTCGCCGGCAGCCATCTTGCGGCGATCGTCGTACACCTTGGCTACGCGCGAGTGCAGCTGCACTTCTTCGGGCACGGTGTTGATCAGCTTGGCCAGCGCGACCAGCTTGTCCTTGTCGACCTTCGTCGACACCGGGTCGGACAGCTTGCCTTCCAGCAGCTTGGGCCAATCAACGAACAGCGGGCTGGTCGGCGGGGTCTTCTCGACCTTGGCCAGCTCGGTGGTCACTTCACCGGCGTCGAGCTTCTCGCGGTACGCATCGACCATCGCCTTGCCGGCGCCGGCGGCGATCACGCCCGCCTTTTCCAGCTGCTCGGCATACATCTCGCGGGTGGTGGCGTGCTTGCGGATCACCTGGTACATCAGCGGCTGGGTGATCGCCGGCTCGTCGGCCTCGTTGTGGCCCCAACGGCGGTAGCACATCAGGTCGATGACCACGTCCTTGGCGAACTTCTGGCGGAACTCGAAGGCCAGCTGCGCGGCGAACACCACTGCTTCCGGATCATCGCCGTTCACGTGCAGCACCGGTGCGGCGATCATCTTCGCCACGTCGGTGGCATAGCGCGTGGAGCGCGTATCCAGCGGATTGGAGGTGGTGAAGCCAACCTGGTTGTTGACCACGATGTGCACGGTGCCGCCAACGGCGAAGCCGCGGGCCTGCGACATCTGGAACAGCTCCATGACCACGCCCTGGCCGGAGAAGGCCGCGTCGCCGTGGATCAGGATCGGCATCACCTGCTTGCGCGCGGTGTCCTTGCGGCGTTCCTGGCGCGAACGCACGGAACCGGCAACCACCGGGTCAGCGATTTCCAGGTGCGACGGGTTGAACGCCAGCGCCAGGTGGACCGGGCCACCTTCAGTGGCGACGTCGGCGGAGAAGCCCATGTGGTACTTCACGTCGCCGGCCGAGGCGTGCTCGTCGTGCTCGAACTTGCCTTCGAATTCGTCGAACAGCTTGCGCGGGTTCTTGCCAAGGGTGTTGACCAGCACGTTGAGGCGGCCACGGTGGGCCATGCCGACCACCACGTCCTTGACGCCATTCTTGCCGGCGCTGCGGATGATGGTGTCCATCATCGGGATCAGCGAGTCGCCGCCTTCCAGCGAGAAGCGCTTCTGGCCGACGTACTTGGTGTGCAGGTAGCGTTCGAGGCCTTCGGCGGCGGTCAGGCGCTCCAGCGTACGGCGCTGGGTGTCAGCGTCCAGCTGGTAGTTGCCACCGGCCAGTTCCAGCTTCTTGTAGATCCACTGGCGCTGCTCGACCTCGGAGATGTGCATGAACTCCGCACCGATCGAACCGGTGTAGGTCGCCTTCAGGCGCGCCAGCAGGTCACGCAGCTTCATGCGCGGCTGACCACCCACGCCGCCGGTGCTGAATTCGCTGTTGAGGTCAGCATCGGACAGGTTGTGGAAGGGCAGGCCCAGGTCCGGGGTGTTGACCGGAGCGGCCAGGCCCAGCGGGTCCAGGCGGGCGTCCAGATGACCACGCGAACGGTAGGCGGTGATCAGGCGACCGACATTGCGCTCGCGCTCATCGCCTGCACCGGTGCCGGTGCCTGCTTTCAGCGCATCCTTGGCCGCGTCCGCGATGTGGGAAATGACGGCCGAGTGCGGAATGTCGCCCGCTTCGCGGCCCTTGAAGCCGTCGAAGTAGGTTTTCCATTTGGGATCGACACTATCCGGGGAGACCAGGTACTGCTCGTACAGGTCCTCGACATAGGAGGCGTTGCCGCCGGCGAGTTGCGAAGATTGCGCAAACTGCTTCAGTTGATTGTCCACGATGGAGGGTGCTGATTCGCTTTGTGGGGTATGGCTTCAGAAGGACCCGGCACGAAGATGAATAGCCATGCACGGGCGCGTTCAAACGGCCAAATTGTACCCCCATCCGGACACGAAGGGGCAGCGAGGAGGGCATCGGGCGTCCCCCGGTGTCGGTCCCAGACAGGTTGAGCGCGCCGGTCGCGGTCAGATGCCGAGCGCGCGCAATTCGCTGCATTCGCGCGAACGGTCCCAGACGCGCTGCAATTGCTGCTCGAACGGCTGCGAACGTGCCGGCAGCGCGATTGCGGATTCGCCGTCGAGGCGATGACCGATGAGACGAAAGTAGAAGTCGCCGGCATCGTTGAGCAGGCAGGCGGAGGCCAGGGCGCGATCGATCGGATCGGCCACCTCGCGGAACTGGATCACACTGGGAAGGCGCTGGAACAGCGCCAGCAGCGGCGCACCGGCGCTGGCGATGGCCGCGGCGTCATGCACGATCACCCGCAGCTGCTTGTCGTGGCGGGCGGTGACGAAGCGGCGCAGGGCTGCCTGTACCGGTGGTGCATCCAGCAGGCCGGGGTCCAGCTGCCGGCTGTGCAGCCACAGCCGGCGGCGGGCGCGGTGGATGATCGCCGTGGTGATCGCCACGGCTTCGGCGCGACTGTCGATGGCCGATGTGGTCTGCAGCCGTCGCCGCATCTGCTGGTGGCCGATGCCGGCTTCTTCGAATTCCGGGCCTTCCGGCAGGAAGCCCTGGCGGGCGTAGAAGTCGCGCGCCGGCAGCTGCGCATGCAGGTGCAGCTCGGCCAGGCCGAGCTGGCGCCCGGCCTGTACCAGCGCCTCCAGCAGGGCCTCGCCAACGCCGTGGCCGCGATACGCAGCCAGCACCGCCATGCGGCCGATACGACCATCCGGCGCCAGCCGCCCGGTGCCGACCGGTTGCCCGTCGGCATCCAGCGCCAGCACGTGGGCGCAGACCGGGTCCAGGGCATCGCGCTCGAGTGCGGCGTCGATGCCCTGTTCCTGCACGAACACCCGTTGGCGCACGTCGTGGATGGCGACGTGGGCCTCGGCATGGCGTACCTGCTGGACCCGCAGTGGGCTCATGGCTCAGCCGCGGCTGGGCTCGCTGTCGTCTTCGTCGTGGTCGTCGAAGTTGACGATCACTTCAATGCCATCGTCGTGCACGGTCACCAGATGAACGTCATCGGACATGGCGTCAGCGTCGATGACCTCGACCTGCTCGCGGCCCTCGATTACCTCACCCAACACCGCTTCCTCCTCGTCGGCATACACCTCGTTCGGATCGATCAGCTGGAACACGCCGCCGACCAGCAGCTGCTGGAGTACTGCGCGGCCCTTGTCGGACAGGCCGCGGTAGGCGGCAGCGTCGAGCTGCTCGGCACCGGCCAGGCGCTGCGCGTCCTTGACCGGCAGGGCGAAGTCCTGGCCGCTGACATACAGGCTGGCGCCGCGCTTGGCCCGGCGCCAGGCCAGGCGCGCCCACGGGTGACGCTGCAGCAGCAGGCCCGACTGCAGGGCGTCGATCACTTCTTCCTGCGGCGGCGCGGCCTGGTGGGCCATCACCTCGCCGGCAGCGCGGTAGGTGGTGATGAAGCGGCCGAACCAGTCACCCAGCTTGTCCGGATCGTTCATGCGGATGGCGTTGAGGGCGGTGATCACCCGCGCCATTGCCACGGTGTCGATTTCGTTCGGGTCGGCCGGTGCCTTCAGGTCGGCATCCTGGTAGCGGATGTTTTCGTCGGCGTCGGCGATCAACGTGTCCAGATAATCACTGATCAGCTCGGCCGAGGACGGTGCACGCATGCCGAACGAGAACGTCAGGCACGGGTCTTCAGCGACGCCGTGATGCGGCACGTTCGGCGGCAGGTACAGCATGTCGCCCGGCGCCAGCACCCAGTCGTGGGTCGGCTTGAACACTTCCAGCAGCTTCAGTTCCACGTCGGGGCGGAAGCCCAGCGGCGGGCGCTTGCCCTTGATCGATTCGCTGGCATCGATCTGCCAGCGGCGGTGGCCGTGGGCCTGCAGCAGGAACACGTCGTACTGGTCGACATGGGCGCCGACCGAGCCACCGGTAGCGGCGAAGCTGATCATCACATCGTCCATGCGCCAGCGCGGCAGGAAGCTGAAGTGTTCGATCAGGGCGCGCACGTCCTTGTCCCACTTGTCCACGTCCTGCACCAGCAGGGTCCAGTCGTGGTCGGGCAGGGCCGGGAAGATGTCTTCCTGGAACGGGCCGCTGCGCACGCGCCAGCTGTCCTGGGCCTTGTCGTGCTCGATCAGGCGGGCCAGCACGCCCTCTTCGCAGGCCAGGCCGGCCAGGTCTTCCGGCTGTACCGGGGTCTGGAAGTCGGGGAAGGCGTTGCGGATCAACAGCGGGCGTTTCTGCCAGAAGTCGCGCAGGAACACGGCCGGGGACATGCCCAGCGGCTGGCCACGACGGGCGGTGACTTCGATCAGGGGGGAGGTGGACTTGCGGGCGGCCATGGGGGAGTTCCTTGCAGCGGAAAGCGGGAGGGGCGGCGTGGCGGGCCGCCAAGGCCTCCATTGTCCGACGTTCGTTGGGATTGCGCACGTGCGGTGGTTTGTCGCGGGGTTCCGGCCAACGGCTGAGCCCCTCGTGGCGACATCTTGGTAGGGTCGACTGTTAGTCGACCGGCTTCATGGGCTTGGCCGGGCGGGTGGGCTGCGCAGGGGACGCTGCAAGTACGTCCCTGTAAGCTCGATGGCGCCATCCATGGCGCCAACGCCCCTGCATGGCCCACCCGCCTGGCCCCTGACAGTTTCCTGCGGGGCCTGCCACGGAATGGAAAGAAGAAAATCAAAGGCAAGAGCGGGTCGCGCGCTGCGCTTGCCCGTGCATCTGTAGAGCCGAGCCCACGCTCGGCTTGCTGTTGGAACAAGCAGCCGAGCATGGGCTTGTATGTTCCTCCCGGCTCCTACGCGGTATGTAGGAGCCAGGGTGGAGGGACCGTCAACATGATATCTGCGGGTAGCATCCGACAGACGAGCCGAGCGATCCCCATCCCGCACCTTAACGTCGATAAAGGATCTAGCGGCCTTTGAGGACCGCCGATGTAGGCAAGCCAACGTGGTGCGGTACCACCCCAGCCCCTCAACAATAGCTGGGAGTTGCGCAGATGTCAGATTCAGATTGTTTGGCCGTCGGCATCGATGCCGACTCAAAGAGCCTTGTGGTGGCACGCCATGGCACCAAGGGCAGCACTCGAATCCCCAATTCAGCGTCGGCCATCGGTAAGTGGCTGTCCAGCCTGCCGACCAGGTCTCGCATTGGGGTGGAGGCGACCAATCGCTACCACGAGCTTGTGGCTCAATCTGCCCAGAAGGCCGGCCACGCGGTCTTTGTGCTCAATCCGCGCGACATCAAGCATTACGCCAAGGGGGTGGCTTGCCGCGGCAAGACCGACTCTGGCGACGCACAGGTTATCGCGCGCTACATCGCCAAGGAGGCCGACAATCTGCACGAGCATGTCGCCCGTTCGCCTGCGCAGGAGCGGCTGCACGTGCTGCTCCAGCAACGTGACAGTCTGGTCCGGAGCAAGGCGAAGTTGAATCTCTCGCTAGGCGCGGGGGCGTCGGAGTCGCCCATCTTTGGGCGCATCTTCGGTGGTCTGAAAGAGGCCATTGCCATGCTGGACCAGCAGATTCAGCAACTGTGCCGCAGCGGCGAACAGCGCGACCTGTATCGGCGGATCATGACCATCCCGGGGATCGGACCGACGGTGGCGGCCTTCGTCACCCATCACATCACGCGCTGGCCCTTGGCCAGCTCGGACGCCTGGATCGCCTGTACCGGTCTGGATCCACGACCCAACGAATCCGGCGCGCGGATCGGCAAAAGGCGCTTGTCCAAGCGTGGCAACGCCAGCCTGCGCCAGATCCTCTACATGGCTGCCATGGGCCTGACCCGCTCAAAGGGTGGCAAGCCTCTCTACAACGCCATCCGCGAGCGCGGCCACAGCAGTACTGCCAGTTTCAACATTCTGGCGAGAAAACTAGCCAAGATCCCCTGGGGCGTCTTCAAAAGTGGCCGGGACTTCGATCCAGCCATGCTGAAAGTGGGTCAAGCCTGCTTCCAGCAGGCTTGACCGCGAACATAGGATCTCGGCTCTACAAAGACCCCAAAACGCAAAACAAAGAGGGACGCGGCGAAGCCGCGTCCCTCTTTCAAATTCCGTCCCGACAACCCAATGCTCTTCGAACCGTCACCGGAAAGGGTCGCGCGCTGCGCTTGCTCGTGCATTTGTAGAGCCGAGCCAGCGCTCGGCTGATTTCGCCAGTGCGACAAGCAGTCCGGCGTAGGCTTCTTGCTGCAGGATCAGGCAAAGGTCGCAGAAATTGCCAGGAAGTATCGAGACCCGGTGGAGCTCTCTAGTTGTCGACCTGAAGATCGTCGTGTGATTTCAACTGAATGATCTGACAAACGCTCGGATTCCATACGACGAATACTCGTATAAGGAGAAGCCCTGTGTCTGGCACAAGATGCCTAAATGTTCAATGGCCTCGACCTTCTTCAGGTTCTCAATGGCGTTCTCCCCACCCAGTGAAAGCAGCGGCTGGAATCCATAGCATTCACCGATTTCTAAGGGCCCAAGCTTCTTTCGTGCTCTGGAGAATAGTCGTCTGTCATCCTTGTCGTAAGCATCGATATCCTCTGCGTCGAGCATAAATGGGATCTCGATGGCATGCTCCAGATGCATTCCGGCATCTGTATTCCTTGCAGATGCCTCGCATATCACGGAGCCATGCATAAGTTCTATCTCTCCGATGCCGAAGACTTCGTGATAGAAGAAGATGTTGCCGAACGCACTATGGCAAAACGCGTGGCAATTCGTGCTGTTGAATTGCTCGTCGCGGTCGAACACTGCATCCAGAATGCCTTCGAAACGCCTGGGGTGGCATGTCTGGAGCTGGCCTTGCAGTGTGAAGAAGAAGCCCAGTTTAGCGAAGAGTTCGCGGAGTTGATCCGGAAGGGATGCTGGAAGTGAATTCCACTCGTCGCGGGTGAGCGAGCGACACAGCTTTGGGTGTCCATGCTCGTTGACGATGTAGTCAATTAGTTTACTCATCTCTGATCTGCAGTTTGGCCTTCGAATCTGCGGCGCGAATACGTCATTTGCCGGACGTGTTGATGGTCGAACATATCAGGCAATACCGACGTTGGCCCGCTTTCAGAAGCGGTCACTCCGGCCTGCCTTGTCCCGGTGTGCGGCATGAAATGAGGATGGGAGCCAGAAACGACAAAAGGGACGCGGCGAAGCCGCGTCCCTCTTTCAAATTCCGTCCCGACAACCCAATGCTCTTCGATCCGTCACCGGGAAACTGTCAGAGGTGGGTCGGGTTGGGCTCGCGGGGGTGTCCGCGGCATGGATGCCGTGGCCAAGCCTTATCTGATTGGAATCTGGCAGCGTAGGTGTCGAGAGCCGGCGTGGGCCGCCGTGTAAGCCTGGATCTCGACGATCGCCTTGGAGCTTGGCGCCCACGCCGGAATCTCCCTTGATCCGTCCGAACAGTTGCTGGAGCTGACACTCGCAGTAATAAGACTGGGCAAGCGGGGGAGCTCTCGACCCTTCCAGACTATACGGAGTCCGGTGATGAACGGGATCGGGATTGATGTCAGCAAGCGCCAACTGGATGTCGGCACGACGGACGGAGAGGTGCTGCAGGTCAGCAATAGCGCTTCGGGTTTCGCTGAATTGGATCTCTGGTTGAGGAAACATCCGGTGAGCCAGATCGTGCTGGAGGCCACTGGGGGCTACGAACAGTCAGTACTGAACTTCCTGCACAACGCGGGTCATGCGGTGGTCCGTGCCAATGCGCTGCGGGCTCGCAGGCTGGCCCAGGGAATGGGCCAGGTGGCCAAGACCGACCGTCTGGATGCCTATGCATTGGCGCAGATGGCGGCCTTGGTGAAACTGCCCGCCTATCAGCCACTGGAGCCCTGGCAGCAAAAGCTGCGGGAGTTTGTGCGGGCGCGTCGACAGACGATGGAGGCCCTGACCGTAGCGCGCCAGCAGCAGGAGATGGTGACCGATCGTGAGTTGCGCCGACTGCTGCAAGCCAACATCAACCGCCTGCAGAGGATGGTTGGGCGTTTGGGACAGCAGATTGCCGGGCAGGTTGCCCAGCAACCTCAGCTGGCGGTACTGAAGTCGATGAAAGGCGTGGGCCCTGTCCTGCAGGCGGTATTGGCCAGCTATCTGCCGGAGCTGGGCAAGATCAGCGGCAAGGCCATCGCCAGTCTGGTCGGTGTAGCACCCATGTCCCACGACAGCGGAACCATGCGCGGCAAACGAAGCATCCATGGCGGCAGGGCTGAGATCCGTCAGGTGCTTTACATGGCCAGCATGTCGGCCATGCGGCATGAACCTCGACTGCGCGATTTCTACCAGTCGCTGCGAGCCCGAGGCAAAGAAGGAAAAGTAGCCATCGTGGCGGTGATGCGGAAGATGCTGGTGATTCTCAACGCCCGCATGCGTGACGCTCAAGGCGGATCGATCCCCGCCTGAAGCCAGTCTGCGCGTGCCCCAAAAGGCTGCCGGCCAGCGGCCGGCACTACCGTGCGTGCCTGTCGGAGGGGCCGAGGCCCCTCTCTCAACACAGTTGCTCCAGGGACGGATTCACGGCGTCCCCCGCGAACCCAACCCGACCCGCCAAGCGAGGCAATAACCCAGAGCCGCCTTTGACGTTGCTATTGCAGTTGCCTGCCGCAGGCAGCGCCCGCGGCCGCCGCCGCAAAGGAAACCCCTTAGATCTTCTTCGCCAGCGACTCCGCCAGGCCGGTATAGCTGCCCGGGGTCATCTCCAGCAGGCGCTGCTTGGCATCGGCCGGCAGCTCCAGCCCCTGCACGAACGCACGCATCGACTCGGCCGTGATGCCCTGGCCGCGGGTCAGCGCCTTCAGCTGCTCGTACGGGTTCGGCAGGCCATGGCGGCGCATCACCGTCTGCACGGCCTCGGCCAGCACTTCCCAGGCCGCATCCAGATCGGCATCCAGGCGCTGCGGGTTCACTTCCAGCTTGCCCAGGCCCTTGGCCAGCGAATCCAGCGCCACCTGGCTGTGGCCGAATGCGGTGCCCAGCGCGCGCAGCACGGTGGAATCGGTCAGGTCGCGCTGCCAGCGGCTGATCGGCAGCTTCGCGCTGAAATGCTCGAACAGCGCGTTGGCGATGCCGAAGTTGCCTTCGGCGTTCTCGAAATCGATCGGGTTGACCTTGTGCGGCATCGTCGACGAACCGACTTCGCCTTCCTTCAGGCGCTGCTTGAAGTAGCCCAGCGAGACGTAGCCCCAGATGTCGCGGGCCAGGTCGATCAGGATGATGTTGGCGCGGCGGGCGGCATCGCCGATCTCGGCGATGTTGTCGTGCGGCTCGATCTGCGTGGTGTACGGGTTGAACACCAGGCCCAGGCCAGTGACGAAGCGCTCGGCGAAAGCCGGCCAGTCCACGTCCGGGTAGCTGGCGATGTGGGCGTTGTAGTTGCCGACCGCGCCGTTGATCTTGCCGGTCAGTTCGACCGCGGCGATCTGCCGGCGCTGGCGCTCCAGGCGCGCGACCACGTTGGCCAGCTCCTTGCCGAGGGTGGTCGGCGAGGCGGTCTGGCCGTGGGTGCGCGACAGCATCGGCTGGCCCGCCTGGGCGTGGGCCAGGGTGCGCAGTGCGTCGGCGACGCCGTCCAGGGTCGGCAGCAGCACGTCGCGACGGGCCTGTTCCAGCATCAGGCCGTAGCTGAGGTTGTTGATGTCTTCGCTGGTGCAGGCGAAATGCACGAATTCCAGCGCCGGGGCCAGCTCGGCATCGTCCTTCAGCTGTTCCTTGATGAAGTACTCCACCGCCTTGACGTCATGGTTGGTGGTGCGCTCGATTTCCTTCACGCGCGCGGCCTGGGCCGGGCTGAAGCCGCTGGCCAGCGCACGCAGGCGGGCGATAGCGGTGTCAGAGAACGCGGCCAGCTCGACGATGCCCGGCTCGGCGGCCAGGGCCAGCAGCCACTCCACTTCGACCGTGACGCGGGCCTTGATCAGGCCGTACTCGGAGAAGATCGGGCGCAGGGCGTCGACCTTGCCGGCATAGCGGCCATCGAGCGGGGACAGGGCGAGCAGGGCGGATTCGGACATGTCGGCAGGGCTGGGACGAGCGGCGGGGGCCATATTCTACGACGTGCCGGGCGGGAGCGCCCTGTAGAGCCGCGCCTACGCTCGGCTGCTCCTCAGGCGCCAGACCGCAGATGCAGCCGAGCGTGGGCTCGGCTCTACAACACAATCGGCCCTTCGGATGAAACGATCTGGCCCGTCCTCGCCATCCCACGCTGCGGACAAGGGAGTATCGTTGTCGCAGCCGCCAGCCCGGGAAGCGACACCCTGCCAGCCGCCGCTTCCCTTTCCCCAACCGAAGTAGTGCGGAGTCGATGCAATGAGCAAAGCTGCAAGCAAGAGCGCCCCCAAGGATTTCCGGATCGAGCACGACAGCATGGGCGAACTGCAGGTGCCTGCCGACGCCCTGTGGGGCGCGCAGACCCAGCGCGCTGTACAGAATTTCCCGGTGTCGGGCCAGCGCATGCCGCGCGGCTTCATCCGTGCACTGGGCCTGGTCAAGGGAGCCGCCGCCGGCGTCAACGCCGAACTGGGCCACTTGCCCAAGACCGTGGCCAAGGCCATCCAGTCCGCCGCCGCCGAAGTGGCAGACGGTACGTGGGATGCGCAGTTCCCGATCGATGTCTACCAGACCGGCTCGGGCACTTCCTCGAACATGAATGCCAACGAGGTCATCGCCACGCTGGCCAACCGTGCCGGCAAGGCAGGCAAGACCACCGTGCACCCGAACGATCACGTCAACCAGGGGCAGAGCTCCAACGACGTGATTCCGACGGCGCTGCGCGTGTCGGCCGTGCTGGCCACCCATGAGCAGCTGCTGCCAGCGCTGGTGCACCTGCGCAGGACGCTGGACAAGAAGGGCCGCAGCCTGCGCAAGGTGGTCAAGACCGGCCGCACCCACCTGATGGACGCGATGCCGCTGACCTTCGAACAGGAATTTGGTGCGTGGTCGGCGCAGCTGGCCTCGGCACAGGAGCGCATCGAGGACAGCCTGAAGCGCGTGCGCCGCCTGCCGCTGGGCGGTACCGCCATCGGCACCGGCATCAATGCCGACCCGCGCTTTGGTGCGCAGGTGGCCAAGGCGCTGAAGCAGCAGACCGGCTTCAAGTTCGACAGTGCCGAGAACAAGTTCGAAGGCCTGGCCGCGCAGGATGATGCGGTGGAACTGTCGGGCCAGCTCAATGCGCTGGCGGTGGCCCTGATCAAGATCGCCAACGACCTGCGCTGGATGAATGCCGGTCCGCTGGCGGGCCTGGGCGAGATCGAACTGCCGGCACTGCAGCCGGGGTCCTCGATCATGCCGGGCAAGGTCAATCCGGTGATTCCGGAGGCGACGGTGATGGCCTGCGCGCAGGTGATCGGCCACCACACGGCGATCACCGTGGCCGGCCAGACCGGCAATTTCCAGCTCAATGTGACGCTGCCGCTGATCGCGGTGAACCTGCTCGATGGCATCGGCCTGCTGGCCAATGTGTCGACCCTGCTGGCCGACAGCGCCATTGCCGGACTGAAGGTGCGCGAGGACCGCGTGGCCGAGGCGCTGGCGCGCAATCCGATCCTGGTGACGGCGCTGAACCCGATCATCGGCTACGAGAAGGCCGCTGCGATCGCCAAGCGCGCCTACAAGGAGCAGCGCCCGGTGCTGGACGTGGCGCTGGAAGACAGCGGCCTGGCCGAAGCCGAACTCCGCCGGCTGCTGGACCCGACCGCGCTGACCGCCGGTGGCATCCAGGCCGGCGGCGGTGGTGCCGGCGGCTGATCTGCAATCTGCACTCTGTAGAGCCGAGCCTATGCTCGCCTCTACAAATGGAAACGCCGCCCGGGAGGGCGGCGTTCTCGTTTCAGCGACGGTCGGCGACGATGTTGCCGAAGGTCTCGGTGTAATCCTTGAACTCGGGAATGGTCTGCACCAGGTCCGGCGGAATCACCTGCATGCCTTCCGGCGGCACGATCTTCACCGGCTGCATGTTGGGATCGGCCGGGGCGGCCACCAGTGTGTTCTGGCGCAGCACCTGCAGCTTGCCGAACATCGTCTGCAGCATCTGCTTCTGCTCGGCGTTGAGCGGGATCAGGATCTCGTCGATCTTCATCTGCCCGTCCGGCAGGATGATGATGTTCGGCGCCGGCTGGCGGCGCACGGTCACGAGGCTTTCGCTGACCGAGATCTTCGGTTTGCCGCGCTCGGCGCGGTGGTTGCGGTAGTCCTGGTCACAGCCGACCAGGCCCAGGCAGAGCAGGGCGGCCAGCAGCAGAAACAGCTTTTTCATGGCGGTTCAATGAAGTGCATCCGGGGCCGCCATTGTAAGCCTGCCGGGGCGCAGCGGCCGGCAACGCAGGTGCGCCGCCGGCCGGGTGCGCTGATGTGTCACAGGGTCAGCGGTTGACGACGGTGTCCTTGCCGCAGTCGTCCACATCGCTCTGGTCCATCGTGGCGTAGGGCTTGAAAGCCGGCAGCGAGGCCGCCAGCGCCTGCTGGCTGGCCAGCAGGGCCGGCATGCGGTCGCAGATGCGCTTGGCCTGCGCTTCGATCTTGGCGGCCTCGGCGTTGATCCGCTTTTCGATGCCTTCGCTGTCGCCGCTGAAGATGCCCTTCAGTGCTTCCCCGGCAGCGTTGGCGCCGAGCTTGGCGCCCGCCAGGCCCACGTCCATGCCGTCCATCGCCACCGCCACCACGTGGCCGCGGTAATCGAGCAGCTGGCGGCGCTGGCCATCGTCCAGCGTCACCTGCTTGCCGCCGATCAACAGCTGTCCCTGCGGGGTGATCTCCGCGCGCGGCTGGTTGTCGGCGGAGATCTTGATGTTGCCCTCGGCGATTTCCTTGCGGGCGTCGTCCATCGCTTCCTTGACGGTCTGGCCGACGCCACCGGCGGTCTCGGCCACCGCCTTGCCGGCGGTCTTGTCGGGGCTGGAGGCGCCGCCACAGGCGATCAGCGGCAGGCACAGCAGGGCAGCAGGCAGCAGGCGCAGCAGGTTCATGGCATTCCCCTCGAATCGGATGGTTGGGCGTTACTTGCCGCGGGGCAGGGTGACGGTGCCGGTCACGCTGCGATGCTGGACGTCGCCGCTGCCGCTGTGCTCGACGGTGAGGTTGCCGCGCACGCCATCGACATCGATGTCGCCCGAGCCGTGGCTGCGCACACGGACATTGCCGCCGACCTGCTCGATCTCGACATTGCCGGAGCCGACCACGCCGATCTCGACGTTGCCCTGCACCTGCTTGAAGCCGATGTCGCCGGAGCCGACGGTATCCAGTCGCGCGTTGCCACGCACGTCGGTCACCTTCAGGTCACCGGAGCCGACGGTGCCGACGCTGGCATCACCGCCGATGTTGCGGGCGTTGACGTCGCCCGAACCGAGCGAGAGCAGGTTGAACGATGCGGCGCCATCAACGTCCAGGTCGCCCGAACCCACGGCGGCATGCACGCTGCCACGGGTACCGCGGGCGATGCCATCACCGGAGCCCACGTCCATGCTCAGCGACTGCGCGTTCTCGATGCTGCCATCACCGGAGCCGATCTTGAACTGCAGCGGCAGGTTGTCCGGCACGCTGCCACGGATGTCCAGCCAGGCATAGCTGTTGCCCATCGACAGCGCGTCGCGGCTGTCGCGGCGCAGGCTCACCACCAGCTTGTCGCCCACGCGCCGCTGGTCCAGCACCAGCTGGTCCAGCCAGTCCTTGTTGGACGCGCACGCGCGGCCGTCGAGCTGGCCGCCACCCGCGCTGGCGACCACCTTCAGGTCATGCTGGTTGATCTCGAACACCACCGCCTTGGCGCCGGCCGTGTCGATCTTCAACGCGCGCGGCGCGGAGTACTTGCAGTTCGGTGCATCGGCGGCCAGCGCCGACAGGGGCAACAGCAACAGTGCACTACAGGCAATCAAGGAACGCATGGGTGGTGCCTCCAGGTTGAAGATTAGATTTCGCCAGCGCGCTTGCGCAGGCGGATGGCGATGAAGATGAAGACCACGCCGAAGGCCGCGCCGATCCACAGGTCGGGCATTGCCAGCGACTTCAGCTGCTGGGCAGGGTTCATCAGCGAGACGATCGAATCCAGGCTCTTGTGTTCGTCGCTGGCGCCCAGGCGGTACAGCAGGTCCACGCCGGGAACGGTGCCAAGCAGCAGGCGGCCGACGATGTGCTGCCAGAACCAGCCGGTACTCATGTCAAACAGGTGCATCAACTTGGTGGTGCTGACGATGATGCCGGCGAACAGGGGCAGCATCACCGCCCACAGGAACGGCTTGCTCTTGGCCCAGGCCGAGCAGAGCAGCAGCCAGCCGGCGGTGGGCAGCGCCCACAACGCATAGACCGGGATGGCGGCGAGCAGGCCGGCGCCCAGGGTCAGGGGGCTGGCCGGCCCCCAGATCAGGGTGGTGGGGCTGCCGCCATGGGTCAACGCGACCAGGCTGATGATCAGCAGGAAGCCGAACATGGTGACGATGGCGGCCAGGGTGGCGACCAGCGGGGCCACGATCAGTGCGCTGAGCACCTTGGACAGTACGGTCTGGGTATCGGACAGCGGCAGCGACTTCCAGAACAGGATGCTGCGGTCGCGACGATCATCGTACAGCGCACCCAGGCAATAGAAGAACACCACGAAGGCCAGTACCAGGAATGGCCAGGTCGAGCTGAGGATGAGGGTCAGGTCCAGGCCGTTGCCCAGGTCAGCCATGTCCTTGGCGCTGATCTGGCGGGTCAGCAGGCCCAGATCCAGGCCGTTGATGTTCACGTCCTCGCCATCGATGTGCAGGCCACCGTCGCGCGCGGCACGATGCAGGGCGAACAGGCCCAGGCCGATGCCGATGCTGCTCATCAGCAGCGAGACGATGCCGGCGATCACCGGGGCGTACAGGAAACCACCGCGGTTTTCCCAGTATTCGCGCTTGAGCAGCCAGCGCAGGGTGCCTGCGGGACTGACAGGATGGTTGACGGCATTCATGCGTAGGTCCCCTTCATGACAGCGACGAACAGATCGGCAAGGCCGGCGTTGCGGGTTTCACCCAGGCTGGCCAGCTGGCTGCGTGGCACCCCGTCGAACAGCAGGACGGTCTTGCCGAAGGCCTGGCTGCGCTCGTCGATGGGCTTCAGTGCGCGGGCGGTTTCAAGCTGATCGGCGCCGACCAGCAGCTCGGTATAGCGCTCGCCGACCTCGTCCATTTCCGCATTGAGCACGATGCGGCCGTCGCGGATGAACATCACGTCGGTGAGGATGTGCTCGATCTCTTCCACCTGGTGGGTGGTGACGATGATGGTCTTCTGCTCGTCGAAGTAGTCTTCCAGCAGGCGCTGGTAGAACTCCTTGCGGTACAGGATGTCCAGGCCGAGCGTGGGTTCGTCCAACACCAGCACCTTGGCGTCGATGGCCATCACCAGGGCCAGGTGCAGCTGCACGATCATGCCCTTGGACAGTTCACGCACGCGCTGCTTCGGCTGCAGCTTGGTATTGGCCAGGAAGCGTTCGCAACGGGCACGGTCGAAGCGCGGGTGCACGCCGGCGACGAAGTCGATCGCCTCACGCACCTTCAGCCAGCGCGGCAGCACGGCGACATCGGCGATGAAGCAGATGTCGTTCATCAGGTCGTCGCGGTGCGCACGCGGGTCACGGCCGAGCACGCTCAGCTCGCCTTCCACCGAGGTCAGCCCGAGCACCGCCTTCAGCGCGGTGGTCTTGCCGGCACCATTGGGGCCGATCAGGCCGATGATCCGGCCTGCCGGTATGGAGAAACTGGCATTGTCGAGCGCGAGCGTGTTCTTGTAGGCCTTGCGAAGGCCACGGGCGGTAATGACAGCGTCGCTTGGCACAGCGGTAGTGGGACTGGCATTCATCAGAATTTCCCCTGGGGCAACAATTCGTCGAGACTCAGGCCCAGTCGCTGGATCCGTTCCAGTACGGCCGGCCATTCTTCATTGAGGAAGCGTTCGCGCTCGCTGCTGCGCAGCTGCGTGGCCGCCTGTTCGGTCATGAACATGCCCAGCCCGCGGCGCTTCTCGACCAGGCCTTCATCGGCCAGCTCCTGGTAGGCGCGCGAAACGGTGATGGGGTTGAGCTGGTAATCGGCGGCCACCTGGCGCACCGAAGGAAGGGCATCGCCCGGCTTGAGGATTCCGTCAAGCATCATGGCGATCACGCGTTCCTTCAGCTGGCGGTAGATGGGAGCGCCGTCGCTCCACTGGATGTCGCTCATATTCAGCTCCGTGGGGTCAGCGGCTGTGCGAACGAGAAATACGGCATGGACAGGGAGCTGTGCAGCCGACGCGGGGGGGAGGGGGAGGGAGCGGCATTCCCTGCCGTGGTTGCTGCTGCGTCCTGCGTACTGTCTTCGGAAAGGGCGGGGGAGGAGGCGGCCGGTGGTGCCGGCATGGCCAGCCAGACCAGGACGAACAGGGTCGATACCGCGGTGACCGCGGGGGCGGTGAGGCTGCGACGCATCCGGGTGTTCATGGTTCCCCCTGTCTCAGGTGACTGGTGTTGTATGCAACTATAACACCGGCACGCCTGTGTGCAAGTCCTGCCCCTACCCAACTGATGGCAGGGGTGTTCATGACGCCGAAATATTCGTTCAACTAGTTGATTTTTATTGAAAAAACGAAGTTGCGGCGGACTGTTTCCGGCCAGCCTCCCATTCAGCCATGTCCATGCTATGTCATCACCGGCGCGGTGATACGGCCCCCGGGAGCCTTCCGCCAAGTCGCGCAAAGCCCGGCAGCGTGTGTGCTGCAGGGGCTTGCAGACCCCGATGCTATAGTTCGGCCGATTCCCGGCCGGTCACGGCCGGACCCCTGGAACGGCTACTGCGGAACGTCTCCCATGCCTTTGTCGACTGCCTCCTCGCGCCGCCTTCGCGGCCTGTCCCTGTTGACCCTGCTGGCCACCGGCCTGGCCACGTCGGCCGGCGCGTTTGCCGCCGATCTGCTGGATCTGTCGTATCGGCCGCTGGCGGGCAAGCAGCAGGTCAATCTGCAGCAGCGCTACCACGGCCAGGTGCTGCTGGTGGTCAATACCGCCAGCAAGTGCGGCTATACCCCGCAGTACGAAGGCCTGGAAGCGCTGCAGAAGCAGTACGCCGGCAAGGGGTTTGCCGTGCTCGGCTTCCCGTCCAACGATTTCAAGGGGCAGGAGCCCGGTGACGAAAAGCAGATCCAGGATTTCTGCACGCTTACTTATGGCGTGAAGTTCCCGATGTTCGAAAAGGTGCACGTGACCGGCGCGCAGGCCACGCCGCTTTACCAGCGCTTGACCGCCGCTACCGGCGTGGCGCCCGCCTGGAACTTCCACAAGTATCTGGTCGGCCGCGATGGCCGGGTCATTGCCCAGTTCGCCAGCAAGGTCACGCCGGATGATCCGCAGCTGATAGCGGCCATCGACAAGGCACTTGCGGCTCCGGCTGCACATTGAATGACGGCACGGATGCCTCGACATCGACGGCATGCGTGCGACAATACGTGTTTTCGCGCCGACGTCGGCGTCCAGTCACTTCCAGGAATGCAGCGAATGAAAATGGGAATGCGCGGCGCCGCGGCGTCGGTTCTGATTCTGGCGATGGGCACCTCCGGTGTCGCCCTGTCGCAACAACCGGCCGCTCCCTCGGCCGCCAAGGAGACCGCACCCTTGAATTCCCCCAAGCAGAAGCTCGGCTACGCCATTGGTCTGGATGTGGCCAAGTCGTTCGCGCCGATCGCCGATGAAATCGATGCGGCCGCGCTGCGCACTGCCGTGGAACGTTCCTTCGAAGGCCTGCAGCCGCAGATCACCCAGGAACAGGCCAAGGCCACCGATGCCGCCCTGCGCCAGGTCGTGATGGCCCGCAGCGGCCAGCAGGTGCCGGGCGTCGCGCCGGGCTCGCAGCCGGCGAAGGTCGACCGGGTCAAGGTCGCGCAGATGATCGGCGCCTATTCGGTGGGTCCGTCGCTGGCACAGCTGAAGGACGATATCGATACCGCCTCGCTGTTTGACGCGATCAACACTGGCCTGAGCAAGGGCCAGCCGAAGATGACCGAAGCTGACGCCACTGCCACCATCCAGGCGTTCATGGGCACCAAGCAGGCCGAGATGCAGGCCAAGGCCGCACAGGCTGCGCAGACCAACCGTCAGGAAGGCAATGCATTCCTGGCCAAGAACAAGACCCAGCCGGGCGTGGTGACCACCCCGTCGGGCCTGCAGTACCAGGTGATCCGCCCGGGCAGCGGCGAGCGTCCGTTGCCGTCCAGCAAGGTGCGCGTGAACTACGAAGGCAAGCTGCTCAACGGCACCGTGTTCGACAGTTCCGCGGGCCGTGGTCCGGCCGAATTCGGTCTGGACCAGGTCATCAAGGGCTGGACCGAGGGCGTGGCGCTGATGCCGGTCGGTTCGAAGTACCGCTTCTGGATCCCGGGTGAACTGGCGTACGGCGAGAACGGCACCCCGGGTGGTCCGATCGGTCCGAATGCCACCCTGACCTTCGACGTCGAGTTGCTGGGCGTTCTGCCGTAAGCCACCACGGAGTCAGCACGGATATGCGCGTTGCGATTTTTGGTACCGGTTATGTAGGCCTGGTGACCGGCACCTGCCTGGCCGACGTCGGCCACCAGGTGGTCTGTGTCGATATCGACCAGGCCAAGGTGGATGGCCTCAACCGGGGCATCATCCCGATCTACGAGCCCGGCCTGGAGCCGATGGTGAAGGCCAACCACGCCGCGTCGCGGCTGGTGTTCACCACCGACGCGGCGACCGCCATCGGCCACGGCCAGGTGGTGTTCATCGCCGTGGGCACGCCGCCGGACGAGGATGGCAGCGCGGACCTGCAGTACGTGCTGGCCGTGGCCCGCACCATCGGCCGGTACATCTCGGTGCCGACGGTGGTGGTCAACAAGTCGACGGTGCCGGTAGGCACCGCCGACAAGGTGCGTGCGGCCATCGCCGAGGAACTGGCCGCACGTGGCGCGGATATCGCCTTCGATGTGGTGTCCAACCCTGAATTCCTGAAGGAAGGCGACGCCGTTGCCGACTGCATGCGGCCCGACCGCATCATCATCGGTGCCACCAATGCCGAGTCGGTCGCCGTGATGCGGCGCCTGTACGCACCGTTCAATCGCAACCACGATCGCGTGGTGGAGATGGACGTGCGTTCGGCCGAGCTGACCAAGTACGCCGCCAATGCAATGCTGGCCACCAAGATTTCGTTCATGAACGAGATCGCCAACATTGCCGAGCGCGTCGGCGCCGACGTCGAGCAGGTCCGCCAGGGCATCGGTTCGGACCCGCGCATCGGCTGGCACTTCATCTATCCGGGTGCCGGTTACGGCGGTTCGTGTTTCCCCAAGGATGTGCAGGCACTGGCCCGCACCGCGCAGCAGGCCGGCCTTGAGCCGAAGCTGCTGAACGCGGTGGAGGCAGTCAATGAGTCGCAGAAGGGGCACCTGTTCGCCCTGATCCAGCGCCACTACGACAAGGGTGAGGACGAAGGCGTGCGCGGCAGGACGTTTGCGGTGTGGGGCTTGGCGTTCAAGCCGAACACCGATGACATGCGCGAGGCCTCCAGCCGCCGCCTGCTGGCCCAGTTGTGGGAAGGCGGAGCGACCGTGCGCGCGTACGATCCGGAGGCGATGCATGAATCGCAGCGGATCTTCGGCGAGCGCGACGATCTGGTGTTCTGTGACAGCGCCGAGGACGCGCTGCAGGGTGCCGATGCGCTGGTCGTGGTGACCGAGTGGAAGCAGTTCCGCAGCCCCGATTTCCAGATGCTGCGCGAGCGGCTGAAGGATGCGGTGGTGTTCGATGGCCGCAATCTGTACGAGCCGGCCGAAGTCGAGGCCGCTGGCCTTGCGTATTACGGCATAGGCCGGGGACGTTCGCTGCATGTCTGAAGTGCCGACCGAACGCGAGCAGGCGCTGGAAGCGCGCCTGGTCGAACTGGAGATGCGCGTGTCCTTCCAGGAACACGCGCTGGCCGAACTGAGCGATGCGCTGGCAGACGCGCGTATGGAAGGCAGCCGCAATGCCGGCATCCTGCGCGTGCTGCTGGAGGACCTGGGCAAGGTCCGCAATGCATTGAATTCTTCTGATCCGGCGAGCGAACCGCCGCCGCCGCACTACTGATCCATATCCTATGAGCGATACCCTCCGCGACCAGCTGATGGGCTTGGGCTTCAAGCCCGCGCCCAAGCCCGAGCGCAAGAATGATGGCCCCCGCCGTGATGGCCGCCCGCAGGGCAAGGGTGGCGCTGGCAATGGAAAGCCGCAGCACGCAGGCAGGGGCGAACACAAGCCCGGCGAGCGGCGGGCGCATGGCAATGGTGGTCCGGGCAAGCCCGGCCAGCCGCGTGGCCAGGGCCAGGGGCAGGGCCCGCGCAAGCCGCGTACCGCCGAGGAAATGGATCTGGCCAAGGCCTACGCGATCCGTGCCCAGCGCGAGAAGGAAGAGCGTATCGAGACCGAGCGCCTGAAGCAGGAAGAAGCACGCCAGCGCCGCGACGCCAAGGTGAAGCTGGAAGAACTGCTGAAGGACAAGAGCCTGAATGCCGAAGCGGCTGATATCGCGCGCCACTTCCCCTATGGCGGCAAGATCAAGCGCATCTACGTCACCGCCGAGCAGCTCAAGGCACTCAACGCCGGTGAACTGGGCGTGGTCCAGCTCAACGGTCGCTACCTGCTGGTGACGGCCGAGGTTCTGGCCCAGTCTGAAGCGGTGTTTGCCGCCTCGGTGGCGTTGAAGGTCGACCCGAATGCGCCGGCCGAGGACGATCCCTACGCCGACCCGCAGTACCAGGTGCCCGACGACCTGGTCTGGTAAGTCGACGCGACCATTGTTGAACGCACTGGGCGCCGAAGGGCGCCCGTTGCATGTCAGGAGCAGGGCCATGCAGGAACGCAGTCCCGGGTATTTCCCGCATATCGATGGCCTGCGTGCGGTCGCGGTGCTGGCGGTCATCCTCTACCACCTCAAGGCGAGCTGGCTGCCGGGCGGCTTTACCGGCGTGGACGTGTTCTTCGTCATCTCCGGCTTCGTGGTCAGCGCCTCGGTGGATCGGCTGCCGGCGATCGGAGGCTGGGCAGGGTTGGCGCGCTTCTATGCGCGCCGCATGCGTCGCATCGCTCCGGCGCTGGTGGTGTGCCTGCTGGTGACGGCGATGTTCAGTGCGTTGCTGATTCCCGAATCCTGGCTCAGCGAGACCAGCGACAAGACTGGCCGCATGGCTTTCTTCGGGTTGAGCAACTGGGTGCTGGCCAGCACCGGAAACGACTATTTCTCACCTCGCACCGAGTTCAATCCATACACGCATACCTGGTCGCTGGGTGTCGAAGAGCAGTTCTACCTGCTGTTCCCGCTGTTGTTCCTGGCTTGGGCCAAAGGCCGGCGCGGCGCCTGGCTGTCGGTGGGTCTGTTTGCAATGGCGACCGTAGCATCGCTGGGATACGCGGTGTTCCGCGCGGGGCAGGGTGGTCATGAGATCGATGCGTTCTACCTGACCACCACGCGGTTCTGGCAGCTTGGCGCAGGTGTGCTGCTGTTCCAGCTGTTGTCGTTGAGCGGCCGGTTCACGCCGCCGCCGTTGCCGTCGCGCGGTATCAGTTGGCGCTCGCCTCTACTGCTGCTGAGCGTGGTGGCACTGGGCTATGGGCTCTGGGCTGCGCGGCCGGGTCATTCGCCTTGGATCGACGGGCTGTGGCCGGTGCTGGGCACGCTGGGCCTGCTTGGTCTGCTGCAGCGCTCGCCCGGGGGCTGGATCGGGCGCGCGCTGGCGACCACACCGATGGTGACGATCGGTCGGCTGTCCTATTCGCTGTACCTGTGGCACTGGCCGGTCTTCGTCCTGTTCCGCTGGACGGTGGGGCTGGAGACGGTGACCACCGGAGGTGCCGCGCTACTGTCTGTAGCACTGTTGTCCTGGCTGTCCTGGCGCTGGGTGGAACAGCCCTTGCGGCACGGCGCGCGCTGGCGCGTCAGCAACGCGCGCTGGGTGGTGGTCGGGTTGGGCGTGCTGGTGCTCGGCGCCGGCCTGCAGTCGGCGCTGGTGAAGACCCAGCAGTACACCTCGCTCAGCGTGGTCAGCCGTGCCCCGCTGGACTGGTACCCGTATGCCAAGGGGCTGAAGAAGGAAATCCCGGACTGCCGCGTGCGGGTCAGCAACGTGCAGGTGCTGGGCGGACAGGCTCGCCTTTATGAGCGCGGTGAGTGTCCCGGACGCACTGCATCCAGCCGACAGTTGTTCGTGGCCGGCGATTCGCATGCGCTTGCCTATCACGAGATGTTGCAGCGCCTTGCCGTGCTCGATGGCGCGCCGATCCGCCTGTACAGCAGTGGCGGCTGCGCGCTGGTCGGGTTGCGTGCGTGGCAGGGTCCCAATCCGGCCTGCGAGGCCTATACGCGCAACGTTCTGGAAGATATCCAAGCACGCGCGCAGCCGGGTGATGTGGTGTTGCTGGCAGGGCTGCGCCTGCCACGCCTGTCCGAGCAGTACGCGCTGTTCGACGTTGCCCAGGTGCGTGCCGCGCATCTGAGCGAGACGGCCAGTGCGGGCCGCAAGGCCGAGATCGCGCATTGGATCGAGCAGCTCACGCCACTGGCCGACCGTGGCGTGCGCATCGTGCTGGAAGCACCCAAGCCGGTGCTACCGGCACCGCCGTACCGCTGTTCGGATGTGTTCAACCGGCACAATCCGATCTGTGTCAACGGCATGACGGTTGCGCGCAGCGAGATCGAGACGTTGCGCGAACCGGTGCTGGCCGCTCTGCAGCAGGTCGTCGCAGGTCTGTCCGGCGCATCTCTGTGGGATCCGATGCCGTTGCTGTGCCCGGGTGAGCGCTGCCTTCCGACCCGCGACGGCAAGCCGCTGTTTTTTGATGGTGACCATCTCAGCGGATACAGCAACCGGCTGCTGTTGCCTGATTTTCAGGGTCAGCTGCAGCGACTGCAGGCGCCGTCGCCTGCCCCGGCCGTCGCCCCCTGATCGGGAGCGCGTGATCAGTTGCCAGCCTGGCGTCCGGATTGGCGCCGCTTTCTGTGCCGCCTAACGGTGCGTCGGGGACGCAGGCACCAGATCCTTGCCGGGCGTGGCGATCATTCCGGATCGTAGTCGAGGTTGGACGCCAGCCAGCGTTCGGCCTGGGCGCGGTCCACGCCCTTGCGGCGTGCGTAGTCAGCCACCTGCTCGCGCCCCAGCCGCCCGACCACGAAATACTGGCTCTGCGGGTGGCTGAAGTAATAACCCGACACTGCCGCGGTCGGCAGCATCGCGAAGCTCTCGGTCAGCTGCATGCCGGCGTTGGTTTCCGCGCCCAGCAGGTCGAACAACCGGCGTTTTTCGCTGTGCTCGGGACAGGCAGGGTAACCGGGCGCAGGGCGGATGCCGCGGTACTTTTCGTCGATCAGCGCTTCGTTGTCGAGTGTTTCGGCGTGGTTGTAACCCCAGAAGCAGGTGCGTACGCGCTGGTGCAGGCGTTCGGCCAGGGCTTCAGCAAAGCGGTCGGCGAGCGCCTTCAGCAGGATTGCGTTGTAGTCGTCGTGGTCGGCTTCGAAACGGGCCACGTGCGCGTCGATACCGATGCCTGCGGTCACCGCGAAGGCGCCGATCCAATCCTGCTTGCCGCTGTCGGCCGGGGCGATGAAATCGGCAAGGCAGAAATCCGGGCGTTCGGCAGGCTTGTCCACCTGCTGGCGCAGGAAGTGCAGGGTGGTCTGGCCATCGGGATGCTGCACACGTACGTCGTCGCCGATGCTGTTGGCGGGCCACAGGCCGAACACGGCCTTGGCGTGCAGCCACTTCTCGTTGA
Source organism: Stenotrophomonas sp. 82F1 (assembly GCF_056861525.1). Lineage (NCBI taxonomy): Bacteria > Pseudomonadati > Pseudomonadota > Gammaproteobacteria > Lysobacterales > Lysobacteraceae > Stenotrophomonas > Stenotrophomonas sp. 82F1. Next base: position 233,027 of record NZ_JBSPUD010000003.1, on the reverse strand, counting down.
CGATGCGGTCGAGCATCGCGCGCGCGTCCTGGTACAGCTCGCTGGCCTGGGTGCCGACGATCTCGTCGGTGAGGATCGCCGGGTACTTGCCAGCTAGTTCCCACGCCTGGAAGAACGGCGTCCAATCGATGTAGGGCACCAGCTCGGCCAGCGGGTAGTCATCGAATACATGCAGGCCCGGCTGCTTTGGTGTGGGGGGCGTGTACGCCTCCCAGTCGCCCTGGAATTTCTGGCCGCGTGCATGTTCCAGCGAGACCAGCCGCTTGGCGTCGCCGCGGTTGCGATGGCGGGTACGGATCTCGGCGTAGTCGGCCTCGTTTGCAGCGACGAACGCATCGCGCAGCTCGCGCGAGATCAGCGACTGTGCCACGCCCACGGCGCGCGAAGCATCCTTCACCCAGACCGTCGGCGCCTTGTAATGTGGGTCGATCTTCAACGCGGTGTGCGCACGCGAGGTGGTCGCGCCGCCGATCATCAGTGGCAGATCGAAGCCTTGTCGCTGCATCTCACGGGCGACATGGCTCATTTCCTCCAGCGACGGCGTGATCAGGCCGGACAGGCCGATGATGTCGGCGTGGTGCTCGCGTGCGGCATCCAGGATCTTCTGCGCCGGTACCATCACGCCGAGATCGATCACCTCGAAGTTGTTGCAGGCCAGGACCACGCCGACGATGTTCTTGCCGATGTCGTGCACATCGCCCTTGACCGTGGCCATGATGATCCTGCCATTGCTGCGGGCGGTGTCGCCGCTGCGTGCCTTCTCGGCCTCGATGTAGGGCAGCAGGTAGGCCACCGCCTTCTTCATCACGCGTGCGGACTTCACCACCTGCGGCAGGAACATCTTGCCGGCACCGAACAGATCGCCGACCACGTTCATGCCATCCATCAGCGGGCCTTCGATCACGTCCAGCGGGCGGCTGGAACGCTGCCGGGCTTCTTCGGTATCGGCTTCCACCCACGCGTCCAGGCCATGCACCAGCGCATGCGCCAAGCGTGCGTCCACCGGCTTCTCGCGCCAGGCCAGGTCTTCGGTCTTCGCCGCACCCTTGCTGCCCTTGTAGCGCTCGGCGATTTCAAGCAGGCGCTCGGTGGCATCACGGCGGCGGTTGAGGATCACGTCTTCCACCCGCTCGCGCAGGTCCGGTTCCAGTTCGTCGTAGATCGGCATCGCGCCGGCGTTGACGATGCCCATGTCCATGCCCGCAGCGATCGCGTGGTACAGGAACACCGAGTGGATCGCCTGGCGCACGGTCTCGTTGCCACGGAACGAGAACGAAACGTTGGACACGCCGCCGGACACATGGCAGTGCGGCAGCGTCTGCTTGATGATGCGGGTGGCTTCGATGAAGTCGACCGCGTAGTTGTCATGCTCTTCAATGCCGGTGGCGACGGCGAAGATGTTCGGGTCGAAGATGATGTCCTGCGGCGGGAAGCCGATTTCATCGACCAGCAGGCGATAGGCGCGGGTGCAGATTTCGACCTTGCGCGCGCAGGTGTCGGCCTGCCCGGTCTCATCGAAGGCCATCACCACCGCGGCGGCGCCATAGCGCAGTACCTTGCGCGCATGCTCGCGGAACAGGTCCTCGCCTTCCTTCAGCGAGATCGAATTGACCACGCTCTTGCCCTGCAGGCATTTCAGGCCAGCCTCGATCACGCTCCATTTGGAGGAATCGACCATCACCGGAATCCGGGCGATGTCCGGCTCGGACATGATCAGGTTGAGGTAGCGGGTCATCGCCGCTTCCGAATCGATCAGGCCCTCGTCCATGTTGACGTCGAGGATCTGTGCGCCGCTGGCCACCTGCTGCCGGGCCACGTCCACCGCTTCTTCGTAACGGCCCTCCTTGATCAGCTTGCGGAACTGCGCACTGCCGGTGACGTTGGTGCGTTCACCGACGTTGACGAACAGCAGGTCCGGCGTGATGACCAGCGGTTCCAGGCCGGACAGGCGGGTAGGGCGGACAGGTGTCATGGCGGGCGGCGGCTCAGCGGCAACAGGGCGGAAGGTGGATGGCGGTGGCAGTGCTGCTCATGCGGCCTGGACCTGGGCGGCCGGCAGGGCGCGCGGCGGCAGCCCGGCCATCGCCAGCGCGATCGCGCGGATGTGGTCCGGGGTGGAGCCGCAGCAGCCGCCGACCAGGTTCAGCAGGCCATCTTCGGCAAAGCCGCGCAGGGTGGCCGCCATTTCCTCGGGTGTTTCGTCGTACTCACCGAATGCATTGGGCAGGCCGGCATTGGGATGGGCACTGACGTAGCAGTCCGACACCTGCGACAGGGTTTCCACATGCGGGCGCATGGCATCGGCGCCGAGCGCGCAGTTCAGGCCGATCGACAACGGCCGTGCATGCGCGAGTGATGCCTGGAAAGCCTCGGCGGTCTGCCCGGACAGGGTGCGCCCGGAGGCATCGGTGATGGTGCCGGAAATCATGATTGGCAGCCGCGCGCCACGTGCATCGAAGGCTTCCTCGATGGCATACAGCGCGGCCTTGGCATTGAGCGTATCGAAGATGGTCTCGACCATGATCGTGTCGGCGCCACCATCGATCAGGCCATCGATGGCTTCGCGGTAGGTGCTGCGCAGTTCGTCGAAACTGGTGTTGCGGAAACCGGGATCGTTGACGTCGGGGCTGATCGAGGCGGTGCGGCTGGTCGGGCCGAGCACGCCGATGACGAAGCGCGGCTTGTCCGGCGTGGTTGCCGCCACCGCATCACAACAGGCACGGGCAACGGCAGCGCCCGCCTTGTTCAGCTCGTACACCAGGTGTTCGAGGTGGTAGTCGGCCTGGCTGACCGAGGTGGCGTTGAAGGTGTTGGTTTCCACCAGGTCCGCGCCCGCTTGCAGGTAGGCGGTGTGGATGCCGGCGATGACCTCTGGCCGGGTCAGCAGCAACAGATCGTTGTTGCCCTTCAGGTCGTGGCCTTCCGGTGTGACGCCGTGGTCGCAGCCGGGGCCATGGGCGTGGTCGTAACCGCCGGCGAAGCGCTCGCCCCGGTAGTCGTCTTCCTGCAGGCCGTGGCGCTGGATCATCGTGCCCATCGCGCCGTCGATGATCAGGATGCGATCACGCAGGGCAGCGAGCAGCGATTCCACACGTTCCGGGTGCAGCCAGGGCAGGGCGGGCATGTCGACCTCAGGGCTTGTTGGCGATCAGCGAAATCACTTCGAAATGCGGCGGGCGCTTTTCGCGGGTGACCGTTTCCAGGTTGGAGACCTGCAGGCCGGCCTTGTCGACGAACTTCTTCAGTTCCTTGTCGCTGAAGCCGAGGTTGACGTGGCCATAGGCATCGACCGCGGCCTTGTGCTCGTGGCGGGCCAGGCTGCACAGCAGCAGGCGACCTCCCGGGCGCAGCACGCGCGCGGCTTCGGTGACCGCCTGCGCCGGCTTGCTGGCGTAGGTCAGTGCGTGCATCAGCACGACCAGGTCGAAGCTGCGGTCCTTGAAGGGCAGGGCATGCATGTCACCCTCGCGCACTTCCACATTGGGCAGGCGGCGCAGGCGTTCGCTGGCGGCAGCCACCACACGTGCGCTGGTGTCGATGCACACGTAGCGTCGGGCGTGCGGGGCAACCAGTTCGGCCAGCACCCCGTCGCCGGAGGCGATATCCAGCACGTCGCCGGTTTCCAGCAACGGCAGCGCGGTGCGCGCCAGCGCTTCCCAGGTGCGACCCGGGGAATAGTGGCGTTCCATGTCACCGGCCACGCTGTCGGCCCAGTTCTGGTCGGACGCGCGGTGGGCGAGCACCGCAGCAACCCGCTCAGCGTCCTGGCGCAGCAACGGATCGTCGCTTCCGTTGCTCAGGGCGTGCCACAATGCACGCTGCGCCGGGTCCAGCTGGGCCTCGTCGAAGCGGTAATAGGCCGACACGCCCGCCCGGCGGTCGCGCACCAGGCCGGCTTCCTTCAGGCGCGCCAGATGAGTGGACACCCGCGGCTGCGCCAGCCGGGTGATGGCCGAGAGCTCGGCCACGGTCAGCTCCTCCTGCTCCAGCAGCGCCAGCAGGCGCACACGGGTAGCGTCGGCGAACACCTTCAGGCGGGTCGACCAGTCTTCCAGATCCATAAATATCTACCTATCGCGATATAGAGATATATTCGCTGACCACGCCCCTTCCGGTCAAGCCGCAGCTCCCCGCAAGTCAGCCGCCGATGCCCGGCCCCGGTACAATCGGGGCACCTGGGCGCGCGTTGCGCGCCCATAACATCATGTACCCGGGAGGGTGTTGTGGATTTCAGCTTTACCGAAGAGCAGTTGATGCTGCAGGACGTGGCGCGTCGCATCGCGCAGGAGAAGATCGCCCCGAGTGCGGAGCACCATGACCGTACGGGCGAGTTCCCGCTGGACAACATCCGCCTGCTGGGCGAGAACGGACTGATGGGCATCGAAGTGCCGACCGAATACGGTGGCGCGGGCATGGATCCGATCGCGTACGTGCTGGCGATGGTCGAGGTCGCCGCCGGTGATGCTGCGCATTCGACCATCATGTCGGTCAACAATTCGCTGTTCTGCAACGGCATCCTGACCCATGGCAGCGAAGCGCAGAAGCAGAAGTACGTGCGTGCCATCGCCGAAGGCGAGGCCATCGGTGCATTCGCGCTGACCGAGCCGCAGTCGGGCTCGGATGCCACCGCGATGCGTTGCCGTGCGGTCAAACAGACCGATGGCAGCTATGTCATCAACGGCAAGAAGAGCTGGATCACCTCCGGCCCGGTGGCCAAGTACATCGTCCTGTTCGCGATGAGCGAGCCGGACAAGGGCGCGCGCGGCATTACCGCCTTCATGATCGACACCGACAAGGCCGGTTTCGGCCGCGGCAAGACCGAACCGAAGCTGGGCATCCGTGCCTCGGCCACCTGCGAGATCGAGTTCAACGACTACGTGGCGCAGCCGGAAGACGTGCTGGGCTTGGAAGGCGAGGGCTTCAAGATCGCCATGGGCGTGCTCGACGCCGGTCGCATTGGCATTGCCTCGCAGGCGATCGGCATTGCGCGTGCCGCCTATGAAGCGACCCTGGAGTACGTGAAGGACCGCAAGGCCTTCGGTGCGGCCATCGGTACCTTCCAGATGACCCAGGCGAAGATCGCCGACATGAAGTGCAAGCTGGACGCGGCGCTGCTGCTGACCCTGCGTGCGGCCTGGGTGAAGGGCGAGGGCAAGCGCTTCAGCAACGAGGCGGCCATCGCCAAGCTGACTGCTTCGGAAGCGGCGATGTGGATCACCCACCAGGCCGTGCAGATCCATGGCGGCATGGGCTATTCCAAGGAAATGCCGCTGGAGCGCTACTTCCGTGATGCCAAGATTACCGAGATCTACGAAGGCACCTCGGAGATCCAGCGCCTGGTGATCGCCCGCAACGAGACCGGGCTGCGTTGATCACCAACGGCCGCGCCGCTGCAATGGCGGCGCGGCAGTAGATCCACGCCATGCGTGGATGGTGTTCTGCCCGGATCGCGTACCTGCCTCTGGCCTCCCAGAATTCCTGCTGCTCTAATGCGTATCGTTTTTCTGGAGATACCGCATGATCTACCGCGGCTGGGGCTTCATGACGCTGGTGACGCCGATCGCAGGCATCCTGTTGCTGGCGTATTTCTTCCCGCACGACGGCCCCAGGGGCAACATTCCGCTGCAGCAGGTGCTGCTGGGTGGTGGCATCGGTGCGGTAGTGAACATGCTGCTGGGCCTGTGGCTGAACCGTGTGCCCCGGCAGAAGGGTGAGGCCGCGCGCCATCATTTCTTCTTCGTGCCGATGCAGTGGGTCGGATTGGTGATCGTTGCAGTGTGCGTGGTGACCGCCTTGCTGCGCTGACACGTCGCCTTGGCAAGCGCCAACCAAGGTTGGCGACTACCGGGCATGCCGCTGCCCAGGTTGGCGAATACCGGGCATGCCGCTGCTTTGGTAGATGCCAACCTTGGTTGGCATGGATTCAAAAGCAGCAAAGAAAAAAGCCCCGGATCGCTCCGGGGCTTTTTTCATTTCAGCAACTCACCGACAGATCAACGATCCGGGCGGTGGGCGCTTTCCGCATCACGCTGGCGGCCGAGGAATTCCTTCGACGGTTCATCCAGCTTGTCGCCCAGCATGCGCCGCACGACCACGAAGAACACCGGGATCATCAGCAGGCCGAGCAGGGTGGCGAACAGCATGCCGCCGATCACGCCGGTGCCGATGGCGTGACGCGAGTTGGCGCCGGCACCGGTGGAGATCGCCATCGGGATCACGCCCATGATGAACGCGAAGGACGTCATCAGGATCGGGCGGAATCGCAGGCGCGCCGCTTCGATGGTGGCATCGCGCAGGGTCTTGCCCGCCGCACGCTGCTCCACCGCGAACTCCACGATCAGGATCGCGTTCTTCGCGGCCAGGCCGATCACGGTGATCAGGCCGATCTTGAAGAACAGATCGTTCGGCAGGCCGCGCATCATCGACAGGGCGAGTGCACCCAGCACGCCGAGCGGTACCACCAGCAGCACCGCCACCGGGATCGACCAGCTTTCATACAGCGCGGCCAGGCACAGGAACACCACCACGATGGACAGCACCAGCAGCAGCGTCGCCGCGTTGCCGGCCAGGATTTCCTGGTAGGACAGGCCTGACCAGTCGTAGCCGAAGCCCGCCGGCAGGTCGTCGTTGACGATGCCTTCCATGGTCTGCATCGCTTCACCCGAGCTGGTGCCCGGTGCCTGCGAACCGACGATGTTGATCGCCGAGTAGCCGTTGTAGCGGCTCAGCGAGGGCGGTGCCGAGACCCATTCGGACTTGACCACCGTGCTCAACGGGATCATCGCGTTGGTGCCATCGGCATTGGTGGTCAGGCTGGACGGGCTGTAGAAGCTCTTCAGCGATTCCTGGCCGGTGCGGTAAGGACCATCGGCCTGCATGGTCACGCGCTTGATGCGGCCTTCGTAGAAGAAGTCGTTGACGTACACCGGGGCCAGCATCAGCTGGATGGTGCTGTACACGTCCGACACCGACATGCCCATCGACTGCGCCTGCACGCGGTCCACGTGCAACTGCAGCTGCGGGGCGTTTTCCAGGCCGTTCGGGCGCACACCCACCAGATGGTCCGGCTTCTGCGCGGCCTGGCCGAGCAGGATGTTGCGGGCCTGGGTCAGCTGCTCGTAACCGGCACCACTACGGTCCTGCAGCCACATATCGAAGCCACCGAACTGGCCAAGGCCCTGCACGGTCGGCAGGTTGACCACGAAGATCTGCGCTTCCTTGATGCCGTAGAACGCGCCGTTCATGTTCTGGATGAATTCCGGAGCAGTGAACTTGCGCTCTTCCCACGGCTTCAGGCGGATGAAGCCCATGCCCACGTTCTCGCCGGAGCCGACGAAGCTGAAGCCGGCCACCTGCAGCATGCCTTCATAGCCATCCTGCTTTTCCAGGATGCCGCGCATCTGTGCGAACGCTTCGTTGGTCTGGCTCTTGGTCGAGCCCGGCGGCAACTGCACGATCGCTAGTGCATAGCCCTGGTCTTCTTCAGGCAGGAAGCTGCCCGGCATGCGGGTGAACAGGAAGCCGCACAGCGCGGTCAGCACCACGAACAGGATCATCCAGCGCGGGGCATGGCGCACCGCGGAGGTGATGTGGCCCACGTAGGTGTGGCTGATCTTGTCGTAGTACTTGTTGAAGGTGCGGTAGACGATGTTCGGGTTGTCGTTGTGCGTCGGCTTGAGGAACGTCGCGCACAGCGCCGGGGTGAAGCCCAGTGCCAGGAACGCCGAGAACGCCATCGAGATGGCGATGGTCAGGGCGAACTGCTTGTAGATCTCACCGGCCGCACCGCCCTGCAGGGCCGAGGGGATGAACACCGCCGCCAGCACCACGGTGATCGCCACCACCGCGCCGGTGATCTGGGTCATCGCCTTCTGCGTGGCCGGCTTCGGCGCCAGGCCTTCCTCGGTCATGATGCGTTCGACGTTCTCGATCACCACGATCGCGTCATCGACCACGATGCCGATCGCCAGCACCATCGCGAACAGGGTCAGCTGGTTGATCGTGAAGCCGATCATCCACATGCCCAGGAACGTACCCAGCAGGGCCACCGGGATGACCAGGGTCGGGATCAGGGTGGCGCGGAAGTTCTGCAGGAAGATCAGCATCACCAGGAACACCAGCAACACTGCTTCGAACAGGGTCTTGACCACTTCTTGGATCGAGATCTTGACGAAGGTGGTGCTGTCGTACGGCGAGAACCAGGTGACGCCAGCCGGGAAGCTGGGCTGCAGCTCGTCCATCTTGCCGCGCACGGCCTCGGCCACGTTCAGGGCGTTGGCGCCCGGCAGCAGCTGGATCGCGAAGGCGCCGGTCGGCTTGCCGTTGTACTGGGTATCGAAGCCGTAGTTGTTGGCGCCGAAGGCAACGCGGGCGATGTCCTTCAACAGCACGCGCGAGCCATCAGCATTGGCCCGCAGGATGATGTTCTCGAACTCCTGCGGCGAGCTGAAGCGGCCTTCGGCCGATACCGTGGCAGTGAAGTGCTGGCCTTCCGGCGACGGGTCGGAGCCCAGCGCACCGGCAGCGAACTGCACGTTCTGCGCGCGTACCGCCGCCAGCACCTGGCTGGCCGACAGGCCATAGCCCTGCATCTTTTCCGGGTTGAGCCAGATGTTCATGGCGTACTCGGAACCGAACTGCTGGGTGCTGCCGACGCCGGGGATGCGCGATACCTGGTCGAGCACGCGCGAACCGACGATGTCGTTCAGTGCGTCACGGTTGATGGTCGGCGTATCGGACTGCAGCGCCACCACCATCAGGAAGCCGGCGTTGGCCTTGGCCACCACCACACCCTGCTGGGTGACTTCCGAAGGCAGTCGCGGCGTGGCCAGCGAGACCTTGTTCTGCACCTGCACCTGGGCGATGTCCGGATCGGTACCGGTCTCGAAGGTCAGGGTGATCGAGGCGCGGCCGTTGGACGCGGACGAGGAGCTGAAGTACAGCAGGTGATCGATACCGGTCAGCTGCTGCTCGATCACCTGGGTGACCGACTTCTCCGTGGTGTCCGCGCTCGCGCCCGGGTAGGTGGCCGAGACGGTCACCTGCGGCGGGGCGATGTTGGGGTAGGACTCTACGCCGAGGTTGAGGATCGCGATCACGCCGCTGAGCGAGATCAGGATCGCCACCACCCAGGCGAAGACTGGATGTTCAATGAAAAATTTAGGCATGACGGAAGGTCCCGTTACTGCTTGTTCGATTCGGTGGCGGCCGGCTCGGCCTTGTCAGCCTTGGCCGGTGCCTTGGCGTCAGCCGGAGCCGTGGCAGCCGCGCCCGGAGCAGCAGCGCCGGCGGCAGGCTTGCCGTTGGCGTCCTGGCCCGGGGTCCACGGCTTGGCCGTGGCCGGCGTACCTTCCTTGACCTTCTGCACGCCGGCGACGACCACCTTGTCACCGGCGGCCAGGCCTTCGCTGACCAGCCAGTTGCCGTTCTGCGCGCCGTCGGTCTTGACGTTCTTGCGTACGACCTTGCCGTCGGCGCCGACCACCATCACATAGCCGCCGGTGGTATCGCGCAGCAGCGCCTGCTGCGGCACCAGGTAGGCGTTGTTGCGCTCGCCCAGGTTGGCCTGGAAGCTGACGAAGGCGCCCGGCAGCAGGATCTTCTGCGGGTTCGGCAGCAACGCGCGCAGCGACACCGCGCCGGTAGCCGGGTCGACCGTGGTCGAGGAGAAGTCCAGCGTGCCCGGCTCGCTGTAGGTGCTGCCATCGGCCAGCTTGACGTTGACCGTGGCCTTGCCGTCGCCGGACAGGGCCAGCGTGCCCTTGGCCTGCTGCGCACGCAGCTGGGTCAGTTCATCCACGCTCAGCGAGAAGTTCACGTACAGCGGGTCGAGCTGGTCCACGGTGGTCAGCAGGGTCACATCGCCCTGGCCGACCAGCGCGCCCTCGGTCACCTGCTGCTTGTTGGCCACGCCGCTGATCGGGGCGGTGACGTTGGTGTAGCCCAGGCTGATGCGGCTGCTGGTCACCGAGGCTTCGGCCTGCTTGACCGCGGCCAGCGCGGTGCGCTCGGCCGACTCGGCGTTGTCCAGGTCAGCCTTGGACACGAACTTCTGCGGTGCCAGCGAGCGCGCGCGGTCAGCGGCGACCTTGGCGTTGGCGTAGGTCGCGCGGGCCGACGCCAGCTGGGCTTCGGAGGCGCTGAGCGAGGCGCGCAGCGGTGCCGGATCGATCAGGAACAGGGTCTGGCCCTGCTTGACCTCGCTGCCTTCCTGATAGACGCGCTTGAGCAGCACGCCAGGTACGCGGGCGCGCACATCGGCGCTGCGGAACGGCGACAGGCGACCGACCAGCTCGCGCTGCAGCGGCAGGGTCTGCGGCTTGGCGTCGATCACGCCCACCTCCGGCGGTGGGGGCGTCGGCTGTTCCGGCTTCTTGCAGGCAGCTACGGCGACAGCAACGGCGCACGTCAAGGCAAGGGTGCGGAGTGGGGCGGTCATCAGGAGGAACTCCGGGGTTGGTTTGAAGACGGGGCCGGCGAGGGCTGCGGCGCGAACGCGCGCAGGAAGCCATCGACGGAGAACTCTGCCCAGCGCCGACGCAACGCAGCGTCATCACGATGGGGGGTATGGAAGCGCTGTTTGTCGAAATCCTGACCGGCGATCATGCTCAGCAGCAGTTCGGCCATGAAGTGCGGGTCGTCATGCCGCAGCAGACCGCGACTGCAAACGGTTTCAATCCATTCAGCAAGATGAAGCGTCAGCGCGCCGGCGCCATGCCGGTACAGCGTACGCGCCTCTTCGGGAAACTGTGCTGCATCGGCGGCGATCAGGCGGCAGGCCTGACCGACGTGGGGCTGGTTGAAGTGCTCCAGGAAGTCGGTGGCGAACTGCAGCAGGCTGCCACGCAGGTCGTCACCGCGGAGTGCACGCAGCATGGCCCCGGTCGCGTGACCGACGTGGCGCTGCATCACCCGCCGCAGCAGGGCCTGCTTGTTGCCGTAGCGCGAGTACAGGGTCTGCTTTGAACACCCGGCGTGCTGGGCGACCGCGTCCATGCTCATCTGCATGCCCTGCTGGGCAAGCAGTTCGCGCACGGCATCGAACACGCGCTCATCACGCGCGTCGAGGGCGACAGGAAGGTAGGCCGGATTCACGCGGTGGACTATACCGTCCAGTTCAGGATTGTGGAATCGCGCCGATGTTGCCGCATGTGTCTTCCGGTAACACGTTTTGCCGATCCTGTCGGCAACGCTGTGCGACCGCGATGCCCATACCGGTGCGAACTGAATAGGGCGTCTAAACCGCAGCAAACCCGAATCTGGTTATTCCGTCCTGCAGCAAGGCCTTTTCGTGCGGTAGGGCTACAATTTCATTTTCCCAACTGAGCAAGCGCGCCGCTCTGCCATGAAACCGCAAAAAACCGCAGCCAAGACCGTGAAAAACAAAAGCAAACCAGTTGAGTCGGAGGTCGCAGTGACCGCTGGTTTCTCCCTGGAGCCGGTGTACACGGCCTTGCGCAAGCGTTACCCCGCGGCCGCTCAGGCCGAGGCAGTGGCATTTGCCTCCAGCTTCTACAAGCGCATGGAGGCCGACGAGTTCCCCCATCACAGCGCTGAGGAATGGGCCGCGCTTGCCGCCGAAACGCTGGAATTCGCCCGCGCCCGCAAGTCCGGCAAGGCCAACGTCCGCGTCTTCAACCCGACGGTGAAGGCCAACGGTTGGGAATCGCCGCACACCGTGCTGCAGATCATCAACGACGACATGCCGTTCCTGGTCGACACTGTGACCATGTCGCTGGCCGAGCATGGCGTTGGCGTGCATGTACTGGGCCACCCGGTGCTGCAGTTCACCCGGGACAAGGCCGGCAAGCTGACCAAGGTCGGCGAGGGCCAGCTGGAATCGGTGATGCTGCTGGAGATCGACCGCCAGCCGGCCGAAGCCATGGCGGACATCGAGCAGGCCATCAACAAGGCGCTGGATGAAGTGCGCGCCATCGTGCGTGACTGGCAGCCGATGCAGGACAAGGCACTGGCACTGGCTGAAGACCTCGGCAGCCGCCAGCTGCCGGTCGACGCTGCCTCGCGCAAGGAAGCACAGGAATTCCTGCGCTGGGCCGCCGACAACCACTTCACCTTCTTCGGCTACCGCGAGTACCGCGTCGAGAAGCAGGGCAAGGAAGACGTACTGGCGCCGCTGAACGACACCGGCCTGGGCCTGATGCGCGGCAAGGACAAGTCGGCCGCACGTCCGGTCAAGACCCTGGCCGCGCAGGGCCTGAACACCACGTCCGGGTTGAAGGACGCGCTGATCCTGACCAAGACCAATGCCCGTTCGCGCGTGCACCGTGCCGGCTACATGGACTACATCGGCGTGCTGGAATTCGACGCCAAGGGCAAGATCATCGGCGAACAGCGCTTCCTCGGCCTGTTCACCTCCAGTGCCTACAACCGCCGCCCGTGGGAAATCCCGCTGGTGCGCCAGCGCTACGAACACGTGATGAAGCAATCCGGCCTGGCTGGCTCCAGCCATAGCGGCAAGGCCCTGCGCCACATCCTGGAAACCCTGCCGCGCGAAGAACTGTTCCAGTCCAGCGAGGACGAACTGTTCCGCACCGCGATGGGCGTGCTGGGCCTGCAGGAGCGTGTGCGCAGCCGCCTGTTCCTGCGTCGCGACAAGTACAGCCGTTTCATTTCCGCGCTGGTCTACCTGCCGCGCGAGCGTTTCAACACCGACGTGCGCCTGCGCATCGAAGCGATGCTCAAGGAAGCACTGCACGGCGAGTACGTGGACAGCTCGGTGGTGCTGGGTGAATCGCCGTTGGCCCAGGTGCACCTGATCGTGCGTCCGAAGCCGGGCGAAATGCTCGACGTCGATACCGCCGAACTGGAGCAGAAGCTGGCCCAGGTGCTGCGCAACTGGCAGGACGATCTGCGCGAAGCGCTGGTCACCCGCCATGGCGAAGCCGAAGGCCTGCGCATTGCTGCGCGTATCGGCAAGGCGCTGCCGGCCGGTTACATCGAAGACAACAGCACCGCCGTTGCCGCCAACGATGTCAGCCAGCTCGATGCGCTGACCGGCCCGGACGACCTGCGCCTGAGCCTGCAGGCCGTGCCGCGCGAATCCGGCGATGGCCTGCGCCTGAAGCTGTACCGCCAGCTGGATGACATCCCGCTGTCGGACGCGCTGCCGATGATGGAAAACATGGGCCTGCGCGTGATCGCCGAGCGTCCGTACCGCCTGTCGGTGGACAACGCGCCGGTGTACGTGCAGGACTTCGAAGTCGAGTCGACCGCCGGTGCGATCGACGCGGCCAGCGTCGATGAAGCCTTCGGCGAGACCTTTGCCCGCGTGTGGCACGGCGATGCCGAGAACGATGGCTTCAACCGCCTGGTGCTGGCGGCCGGCCTGCACTGGCGCCAGGTCGCCATGCTGCGCGGCTACTGCAAGTATCTGCTGCAGACCGGCGTGCCGTTCTCGCAGGCGTACGTGGAAGGTACCTTCACCCGCTACCCGCTGCTGGCACGCCTGCTGGTTGAACTGTTCGAAGCCCGCTTCGATCCGGCCACCGGTCATGAAAGCAAGGAAGACATCGCCACCGGCCAGGCGCAGCTGAAGGCCCACCTCGACGTGCTGGCTGCCGGCGACGAGGCCACCCTGAAGGTGCTCAAGACCGTGGTCGACGCCCGCAAGGGTGACCGCGATGCGCAGATGCAGGCCGCGCGCGAAGCGCTGCTGAAGCTGATGGACCGCGTGTCGAGCCTGGACGAGGACCGCATCCTGCGTTCCTTCATGGGCGTGATCGATGCAACCCTGCGCACCAGCTATTACCAGACCGATGGCAACGGCCAGCACGGCCATGTCATCAGCTTCAAGTTCGATTCGGCCCTGGTGCCGGACCTGCCGAAGCCGCGCCCGTACCGCGAAATCTTCGTGTACGGCCCGCGCGTGGAAGGTACCCACCTGCGCTTCGGTGCCGTCGCCCGTGGCGGCCTGCGCTGGTCGGATCGTCGCGAAGACTTCCGTACCGAAGTGCTGGGCCTGGTCAAGGCGCAGATGGTCAAGAACACCGTCATCGTGCCGGTCGGCGCGAAGGGTGGCTTCTTCGCCAAGATGCCGCCGGTGAACGGCGATCGCGATGCGATCTTCGCCAACGGCGTGGCCTGCTACAAGCTGTTCATCCAGGGCCTGCTGGACATCACCGACAACATCGTCAACAACAAGATCGTGCCGCCGGTGGATGTCGTGCGCCACGACATGGACGATCCGTACCTGGTGGTGGCTGCCGACAAGGGCACCGCGACCTTCTCCGACATCGCCAACGGCCTGGCCATCGCGCACGGCTTCTGGATGGGCGATGCGTTCGCCTCCGGTGGTTCGGTCGGCTACGACCACAAGGGCATGGGCATCACCGCGCGCGGCGCATGGGAGTCGGTCAAGCGCCACTTCCGTGCACTGGGCCGTGACAGCCAGACCCAGGACTTCACCGCGGTCGGCGTCGGCGACATGTCCGGCGACGTGTTCGGCAACGGCATGCTGTTGTCGCGCCACATCCGCCTGGTCGCTGCGTTCGACCACCGCCACATCTTCCTGGACCCGAACCCGGATGCAGCGACCACGTTCGTCGAACGTGAGCGTCTGTTCACCGTGCCGCGTTCGAGCTGGGCGGACTACGACGCCAAGCTGATCAGCAAGGGCGGCGGCGTGTATCCGCGCAGCCTGAAGTCGATCGAGATCACCCCGCAGGTGCGTGAGGTGCTGGGCCTGGACGAGAGCGTCAAGGCGCTGTCGCCGAATGACCTGATGAGCGCGATCCTGAAGGCACCGGTCGACCTGCTGTGGAACGGCGGCATCGGTACCTACGTCAAGGCCGCCAGCGAGCAGCACAGCGATGTCGGCGACCGCGCCAACAACGCCCTGCGCGTGAACGGTGGCGAGCTGCGCTGCAAGGTGGTGGGCGAGGGCGGCAACCTGGGCATGACCCAGCTGGGCCGCATCGAAGCCGCCCAGGCCGGCGTGCTGCTCAACACCGACTTCATCGACAACTCGGCCGGTGTGGATACCTCCGACCATGAAGTCAACATCAAGATCCTGCTCAATGATGTGGTGCGGGCCAAGAAGCTGACCGTCGAGCAGCGCAACAAGCTGCTGGCGTCGATGACCGACGAAGTCGCTGCGCTGGTGCTCAACGACAACTACCGCCAGAACCAGGCGCTGAGCCTGATGGAGCGGATGGCGGTCAAGCGCCTGGGTTCCAAGCAGCACTTCATCCGTACGCTGGAACAGCAGGGCCTGCTGGATCGCCAGATCGAGTTCCTGCCGTCCGATGCCGAGCTGTCCCAGCGCAAGGCGCGCGGCCAGGGCCTGACCCGTCCGGAACTGTCGGTGCTGCTGTCCTATTCCAAGCTGGTGGCGTTCGCCCAGCTGCTGGATTCGGACATCCCGGAAGATCCGTACCTGTCCAAGGAACTGCAGCGCTACTTCCCGACCCCGCTGCAGAAGAAGTACGCCGACGCGATGGAGCGTCACCGCCTGAAGCGCGAAATCATCGCCACGGCCGTGACCAACCAGACCATCAACCGCATGGGCGCCACCTTCCTGATGCGCATGCAGGAAGACACCGGCCGCACCATCGCCGAGGTCGCCAAGGCCTACACCATCAGCCGCGAAACGCTGGATGCACGCGCGCTGTGGGCGCAGATCGACGCCCTCGACGGCACCCTGCCGGAGTCGGTGCAGATCGATGCGCTGGAAGTGATCTGGAAGCTGCAGCGTTCGTTCGTGCGCTGGCTGCTGTCGCGTCCGGGCCCGATGCCGGGCATCACCGAAGCGGTCAACCGCTACCAGGGTCCGTTCAACGACATCCGTGTTGCATCGGGTGTGCTGCCGGATTCGCAGCGTCCGACCTACGAAGCCCTGGTGGCCGAGTGGAAGGAAAAGGGCCTGCCGTCGGCACTGGCACAGCAGCTGGCCGAACTGCACTTCCTGGAGCCGGCGTTCGACATCATCGAACTGGCCCGTACCCGCAAGCTGAAGCCGGTGGATGTCTCCAAGATCCACTTCCGCCTCGGCGACGCCCTGCAGCTGCCGTGGCTGTTCGAGCAGATCGACGCGCTGGAGGTCAACGGCCGCTGGCACGCGGTGGCACGCGGCGTGCTGCGCGACGAACTGGCTGCACACCACCGCAGCCTGGCTGGCCAGGTGCTGGCCACCAAGGGCAGCACCGCTGAAGCCAAGGTGGCCGCATGGATCGGTCGTGACGACAGCAGCCTGCGCTTCACCCTGGCGATGCTGGCCGAACTGGCCGAGCAGAAGACCCTGGACTACCCGACCGTTTCGGTCGCAGTCCAGCGACTGGGTCAGCTCGCCGCCCACGGCGCGTAAGTGATGTAGTGCCAGGCCATGCCTGGCACGCGTGAACCGGAACGGCCCCGCGAAAGCGGGGCCGTTCTGTTTCTGCCCTTGGCCTTTGCGACCCCCTGACCCGACGCCGGCCGTGAATCTGCCAGGCGGATGACCGGCATATCCGCCCCACGGGGTCCAACTCCCGGCGCTCGGTTATGCTCTCCACCACGCCTTCCCCCGGATCCACCGATGAGCGACACCCCCCGCATCGCTTTCCTGGCCAGTACCACCGAACCGGCGCAGATGGCCCGCGCAGCGATGGTCTCGCGCTATGGCGACCACGCGCCCGACCAGGCCGACGTGCTGTGCCCGCTCGGCGGCGATGGCTTCATGCTGCAGACCCTGCATCGGCACGGACACCTGGGCAAACCGGTATTCGGCATGAAGCTGGGCACGGTGGGTTTCCTGATGAACCAGTACCGTGGCGACGACGACGTGCACGCGCGTATCGCCCGCGCCGAGCCGGCCCACCTGCGCCCGCTGGAAATGGTGGCGCTGACCGAATCGGGCACCACCACCGGGTCGCTGGCCTACAACGACGTCTCGCTGCTGCGGCAGACCCGGCAGGCGGCGCATATCGGCATCGACCTCAATGGTCAGGAGCGGGTGGGCGAACTGATCGGTGATGGTGTGCTGGTGGCAACCCCGGCCGGAAGCACCGCCTACAACTACTCGGCGCATGGACCGGTGCTGCCGCTGGGTTCGCACACCATCGCCCTGACGCCGCTGGCCCCGTATCGCCCGCGGCGCTGGCGCGGCGCCATCCTCAAGGCCGACACCGAAGTGCGCTTCCGCGTGCTCGATCCCTACAAGCGTCCGGTCAGCGTCACCGCCGATTCGCACGAGACCCGTGACGTGGTCGAAGTGACGATCCGTGAGTCGCGTGAGCACCGGGTGACCCTGCTGTTCGACCCGGAGCACAACCTGGAAGACCGGATCCTGAGCGAACAGTTCGTTTTTTGACGACAATAGGCGGCCGGCCCTGCCGACCGCTTGAAGGACCCCACCGATGGGCGACAACTCCCCCCGTTTGCTGACCGTCGCGGTGACCTCGCGTGCGCTGTTCGACCTGGAAGAAAGCCATGCGCTGTTCGAGAGCGATGGCGTGGCCGCCTATGCCGAGTACCAGCGCCAGCACGAGGACGACATCCTCGGGCCGGGCGTGGCCTTCCCGGTGGTGCGCAAACTGCTGGCGCTGAACCAGGGCGCCAGCCCCGAGAACCCGCGCGTGGAAGTGATCCTGCTGTCGCGCAACTCGGCCGATACCGGCCTGCGCATCTTCAATTCCATCCAGCACTACGGGCTGGGCATCATCCGCGCGACCTTCACCGCCGGTGAGCCGACGTGGCCGTACGTGAAGCCGTTCGGCACCGACCTGTTCCTGTCGGCCAACCCGGAATCGGTGCGCAGCGCGCTGCGCCATGGCATCGCCGCGGCGACCATCCTGCCCAAGCCGCCGGGCGAGACCGCTGCCGCTGCCGCCGACCAGATCGACATCACCCGCCCGGCCGGGCAGCTGCGCATCGCCTTCGATGGTGATGCGGTGATCTTCGGTGATGAGAGCGAGCGCATCTCGCGCGAGCAGGGCGTGGAAGCCTTCGGCCGGCACGAACGCGAACGTGCACGCGAGCCACTCAGTGGCGGTCCGTTCCGTGGTTTCCTCTCGGCGCTGCACACCTTGCAGGAAGTATTCCCGGCTGGCGACAGCGCGCCCATCCGCACGGCGCTGGTGACCGCGCGTTCGGCACCGGCGCACGAGCGGGTGATCCGCACCCTGCGCGAATGGGGCGTACGCCTGGACGAGGCGCTGTTCCTCGGTGGTCGGCACAAGGGTCCGTTCCTGCAGGCGTTCGGTGCCGATATCTTCTTCGACGATTCGCAGCACAACATCGACAGTGCGCGTGAACACGTGGCGGCCGGCCATGTGCCGCATGGTGTAGCCAACGAGGGCTGAAACCATGGCCGGTGCGTGCCAACCGTTGGTTGGCACTGCCATACATCGGCGCCCACCAAGGTGGGCGTCTACCAGAGCGGGGCTACGGGCTTCCCGACATCCCCAACTGCAGGTCCACCACTTTCCAGCGCAGGCCCTGCGGTTCCAGCACTACCTTCAACGGTGGCTGGCCGGGGCCGCGATCGACGTCGACCACGAAGCGGTCCAGCGCTTCGAAGTGGTGTTCGGCGTTCTTCAGCGGTCGCGCCGGTTCGGTCGTGCCGAAGGCATCGCCACCCTGCAGTTCATTGCGGCCGCGCTTCCACAGCACGTGGCCCTGCAGCATCGCGCCGATGCCGGTGGGGGTGACCATGGTGTCCACCGCGGCGCCGCCCAGTTGGTCGCCCAACCCGTACAGCATCGCGCCGAAGGGGCTGGCAGCCACCTCGGGGCCGGCCTGGCGCACCAGGTAATCATTGAGCTGGGCGCGCAGGCTGGTGCGCACGCGTGGGAAATCCACGTAGCGTTCCAGGCGCGCGGTGTCGCGTTGTTCGATGGCCTTGGACAGGCTATGCACGGTCAGGTACGGGCCGCCGAACCACCAGCCCGCCACCACGGCGATCAGCAGAACGAGGATGCCAATGAGCTTCTTCATGGTGCACAGCCTGCCGCAAGTGAGGGTGCCGGTGGTGAACGACGGGTGATGCCGGTGATGGCCCCGGCGCCGGTCAGAACTCCAGATCCAGCGCAGCGCACAGGTAGTCGACGAACGGGCCCAGCGCCGCCAGGTCCTTGCCGAGCGTGGACAGCAGGCGTGGGCCGGTCATCGTGGCGTCGTCCAGCGAACGCCACATCACCCAGTTGCGGTGCTTGAGGTCATCGATGAATTCGAAGTCGGCCGGGAAGCCGCGCGGCGGTCGCACCAGCTTCTCGGTTTCCTCGAAGTCGAAACGCTTGCGCAGCGCCGGTGCATGCGCGGCTGCCTTCCAGCTGCCGGGGTTGTCGAGGATGAAGTGGCGGACGCGGCGCTGGGTATCCGGTTCGGGATGCCACAGGCCGGCGCCGACGAAGCTCTCGCCCGGTTGCAGGTGCACGTAGAACGAGGGTGCAGCCACTTCGCGGCGGCGCTCATGGAACAGGCGTGCACCCTGCCAGGTTTTGTACGGCGACTTGTCATGGGAGAAGCGCGCATCGCGGTGGATGCGGAACAACGAACCGCCCACGCCACGGGTGTCTGCGCGGAAGTGGTCGCTGACCTCGGTCAGCGCCGGCTGCAGGTCACCCAGCAGGCGCAGGAACGGCTGCCGAACGTGGTCTTCATACTGCTGGCGATGGTCGTTGAACCAGGTCTTGTCGTTGTGCAGCGCCAGGCTGCGCAGGAACTTGAAACTGGCATCGGAGAAATAGGTGCTCACAGGTCCTCCTGCAGGTGCTGGCCCCAGTCACGCAGCGATTGCAGCAGCGCGGCGCGGCGGGCGTCGTCGGGTGCGTCGGCCGCCAGAGCGTCGAGCTGCTGCTGGTACTGGGCCAGGTTGAGTTCGCCCAGGCCTTCCTCGCCGAACAGGCGCTGGCGGCGATAGGCCTTCCAGCGCTCGTGCTCTTCCGGTGCGAGGCTGCCGGGATGATTGCGGGCGCGATAGCGGAACAGCAGTTCGGGCAGGCGCGGATCGCGGAAGCGGCCTTCCAGCGCTGCCAGCTGCTCGGCCGGCGTGGTCCGTGCCAGTGCCAGCAGCGGCTTGTCGCCGGCACCAAGGAAGCCGTCGTACAGCGAAGCGTCCACATCGGACACGCTCGCCGCGCGCGGCTGGTTGTAGACCTGGCGCGCCTTCTCGGCCAGCTGTGGAGCAAACGCGCGCAGTCGTTCGACCTTGGCTTCGATCGCCGCCACGTCCAACCCGAGTCGTGCGTGGTCATCGGCGCGCAGGTGGTTCCAGGCGACCAGCGCTGGCACCTTGTTCAGGTGTACTTCCTTCAGCGGTACCCGGGCGATGCCTTCGGGCAGTTCGCTGGCACGCAGGTACAGGCGCTGGGCGATCACCTCGGCAGGTAGTTCCAACAGGTCATCGATGTCGCCATCGAGGTCGAACACGATCACCCGGTTGTTGATGGTCGGATGTACCGCCAGCGGCAGCACCGGCGCCGCGCACAGGCGACTGGCCGGATAGCGCATGGAAATGTGCAGCGCCGGCTTCAACGCGGTGATGTCGAGCAGGCTGCCGACGAAACGCTTGTCGCGCAGCTTCAACGCGTAGTCCCACAGGCGCGGCTGCGACTGCTTGAACAGGCGCGCCATGCCGATCGTCGCGCGCACGTCCGACAGTGCTTCGTGCGCATCGCCCTCGCGCACGCCGTTGGCCTCGGCCAGGTGTTCGAGTTTGAACGACGTGGCGCCGTCCTCGCGCTTGGGCCAGTGGATGCCCTCCGGACGGATGGCATGCATCAGCCGCAGCATGTCCAGCAGGTCCCAGCGCGAATTGCCATTGCGCCACTCGCGTTCGTACGGGTCGTGGAAGTTGCGGAACAGGCCGTAGCGGATGAACTCGTCGTCGAAGCGCAGGGTGTTGTAACCCAGCGCGCAGGTGCCGGGGCGCGACAGCTGCTCGTTGATGCGATCGAATGCTTCGGCTTCGCTGATGCCTTCGGCCAGCGCCTGCTGCGGGGTGATGCCGGTGACCATCGTGGCCATCGGCGAGGGCAGCAGATCGTCGGCCGGGCGAACAAAGAAGCTGACCGGCGTGTCGATTTCATTGAGATCGCTGTCGGTGCGGATCGCCGCGTACTGGGCGATGCGGGTACGGCGCGGATCCTGGCCGAAGGTTTCCAGGTCGTAGAACAGGAAGCTGTCGGCCATCAGTGCGCGCCCTCCAGCACCGGCAGCCGCGCATGGATCTGCGCCTCCAGTGCATTCCAGTCGATGTTGTCCAGGGTGTCGTGGCCCGCGGTGGCGGTGATCAGCATCTCGCGCTGGATGTCGGTGCGGCGCAGTGCCTCGGCATAGGGCGTGTGCAGGAAGGTCACCATCGTGTAGTGCGGCACGAAGCGCGTCGGCCAGCGCCGCTGCAGTTCCTGTTCCAGCTCGCGCTGCAGCAGGAAGGCCGGATCGGCCACCCGGTCGCGCATTTCCAGATAATTCTCCAGTGCCATCTGCTGGATCGCACGCGCGTTCGGTTTGCGTTCGGCTTCGAACGCCGCGAACGCACCCTGCAGGTCGTCCGCCTCCATCAGGTGGCGGGCCAGTGCCACGCAGTCTTCGAACGCGCAGTTCATGCCTTGGCCGTGGAACGGCACCATCGCGTGCGCGGCATCGCCGATCAGTACGGCGCGGTCCTGCTGGTGCCAGCGTTCCAGGGTGAGCGTGCCGAGCAGGCCTGGCGGATGCTGCTCCCAGTCCGCACGCAGGTTGGGAATCAGCGGCAGGGCATCGGCGAACTCGCGCGCGAACAGTGCTTCCGCCTGGGCGCCGGTGTTGACGGTAGCGAAGCTCGGATCGCCCTGGTTGGGCAGGAACAGGGTGACGGTGAACGTGCCCTCGTGGTTGGGCAGGGCGATGCACATGTAGTGGCCACGCGGCCAGATGTGCAGCGCATTGCGCTCGATACGGAAGCCGCCATCGTCGGTGGGCGGGATCTCCAGTTCCTTGTAGGAATGGTCGAGGAAGGCAATGTCCTCGCCCAGCGGTTCGCGCCGGTTCATCGCCGCACGCAGCGCCGAGCCTGCGCCGTCGGCACCCACCAGCGTATCGAAGCGGATATCGTGCGGACTGTCGTCACGATCATCGATGAAGCGCGCATAGCCGGCATCGAAATCGACCGTGTGCAGGCGGCGGTGGAAATGCACGGTGGCACCGGCCTGCTCGGCCAGTTCCAGCAGTGTGGTGTTGAGGTCGCTGCGATGGATCGACCAGATCACTTCGCTGTCGTCGCGACCGTAGCGCTGCAACTGCGGCTCGCCCTCGCGCGGATGCACCATGCGTCCGCGCATCATCACTGCGCGCGCCATCACTTCCTCTTCCACGCCGGCCTGGCGCAACGCGTTGCGTCCGCGCTCGGCCAGGGCCAGGTTGATCGAGCGGCCGCTTTCGTAATCGGCGATGCGTGGATCGCCACGGCGTTCGTACAGGGTGATGCGCCAGCCCTGCCGTGACAGCAGGATGGCCAGCAGGGATCCGGCCAGGCCGGCGCCGACAATGCTCAGCGAGCGGGATGCATGTGCGATCAACGAACTGTCCAGCAGTAGGGGAGGGCGGCTTACAGGCCGGCCCAGGCTTCCACTTCCTCGACGAAATGGTGCACGTCCAGGTAGCGGTTGTAGAGCGGAGTGGGCGAGATGCGGATGACGTCCGGCTCGCGCCAGTCACCCAGCACGCCGATGGCACGCAGGTGCTCGAACAGGGCGCGCCCACGCTCGCGGCCGCCGATCACCCGCAGCGACAGCTGGCAGCCGCGGCGCTCCGGCTCGGCCGGGGTGACGATCTCCAATACCTGCGGCAGGCGCGCGCGTACCAGTGCGTCGAGCAGGCCGGTCAGTGCCAGCGACTTGCTGCGCAGCGATTCCATGCCGGCACGTTCGAACAGGTCCAGCGACGCACGCAGCGGCGCCAGGCCGAGGATCGGCGGATTGCTCAGCTGCCAGCCCTCGGCACCGACTGCGGGCTGGAACTGCGGCGCCATCTGGAAGCGGGTGGCCTCGTCATGGCCCCACCAGCCGGCAAAGCGCGGCAGCGTGGTGTCGCGATGATGGCGCTCGTGCACGAAGGCACCGGCCACGGCGCCCGGGCCGCTGTTGAGGTATTTGTAGTGGCACCACACGGCGAAGTCCGGGGCGACGTCATGCAGGTGCAGCGGCAGGTTGCCGACCGAGTGCGCCAGATCGAAGCCGATGCGCGCACCCTGCAGGCGTGCGGCGCGGGTGATCGCATCCAGGTCGAAGGCCTGGCCGCTGCGGTACTGCACGCCAGGCCACAGCACCAGCGCCAGGCGCGGACCGTGCGTGGCGATCGCGCGTTCGATCGCGGTCATCGAGATCGTGCCGTTGGCTTCATCCGGCTGCACTTCCACCAGGCAGTCTGCCGGGTCGAAGCCATGGAAGCGGATCTGTGCTTCCACTGCATGGCGGTCAGTCGGGAACGCGCCGGCTTCCATCAGGATCACCGGGCGTTCGGCCTTCGGCCGGTAGAAGCTGACCATCATCAGGTGCAGGTTCACGCTCAGCGTGTTCATCGCCACCACTTCGCTGGGCAGGGCGCCGACGACGCGCGCCAACTGTGCGCTGACCAGTCGGTGGTACGACAGCCATTGGGTCGGCCCGGTGAAGTGGCCTTCCACCGCCAGTTCGCCCCACTGCTTCATCACTTCCTGCACCGCCGCCTGCGCGCCGCGCGGTTGCAGGCCCAGCGAGTTGCCGACGAAGTAGGTCTGCTCACCACCACCGTGGCGCGGAATCAGGAATTCCTGCCGCAGCGGCCGCAGTGGATCGGCGGCATCAAGGGCGATGGCGTGGGTGCGGCTGAGCAGGTCGGACATGGTCGGGCAACAGGCTGCAACGGGGCTGCCAGTGTAGCGCCTGGCATGGCGTAGCCGGTGGCGGGGATGCATGCATGCCGCCAAGCCTGTAGAGCCGAGCCCATGCTCGGCTACGTGGGCCCACAGCCGAGCATGGGCTCGGCTCTACAAGGGCGGATTGTCAGCCAGCCCGCGCCGGTGCCGGCAACGGATCCACGTGGCCGCACTCGCTGCAGGTGCGCAGTTCCAGGCTGGCCTGGTAGCGCGCGAACACCTTCGGCAGGTCGGTCTCGATGTTCTGCAGCGTGAAGTACTCTTCGTACAGCTTGTGGTTGCAGCGCTCGCAATGCCAGATCACGCCGTCGCGCTCATGCGGCAGGCGCTTGCGTTCCACCACCAGGCCGACGCCGCCGGGTGGGCGCCGCGGTGAGTGCGGCACCTTGCCCGGCAGCAGGAAGATTTCGCCAGCGCGGATCGGGATATCGCGCACCGCGCCATCCTCCTGCACCTTCAGCACCATTTCGCCTTCCAGCTGATAGAACCACTCCGGTCCTTCGTCGTAGTGGAAATCGGTGCGGCTGTTCGGTCCGCCGACCACCATCACGATGAAATCGCCGTTGTCGATCATCTTGTTGCCGACCGGCGGCTTCAACAGATGCCGGTTTTCCTCGATCCAGCCCAGCAGGTTGATGGGGGAGGCAAGCATGGGGATGTCCGTGGGAGGGAGGGTCAGTCGCGCCGGCCGTGGCGCGGAACGTAGGACAGGGCCTTCTCATACGCAGGCTGCAGGTCTTCCGGCGCGCCCACGTCGATGCCCATTTCGCGCACGCGGCCATCCTTCAGGCTGTACACCCAGCCGTGCACCATCAGCTTCTGGCCGCGTGCCCAGGCGTCCTGCACGATCGTCGAGCGGCAGGCGTTGACCACCTGCTCGATCACGTTCAGTTCGCACAGGCGTGCATGCTTCAGCTCCGGCTCCTCGATCGCGTCCATGATCGCCGCGTGCTTCTGTGCCACGTCACCGACATGGCGCAGCCAGTTGTCGGCCAGGCCCACCCGCGTGTTGTTCAAGCTGGCGTGCACGCCGCCGCAGCCATAGTGGCCGACGATCAGGATGTGCTTCACCTTCAGCTGGTCCACGGCGTACTGGATCACGCTGAGGCAGTTCAGGTCGGTGTGCACCACCACGTTGGCTACGTTGCGATGCACGAACACTTCGCCCGGAGCCATGCCGATGATCTGGTTGGCCGGCACGCGCGAGTCGGAGCAGCCGATCCACAGGTATTCCGGATGCTGCTGCTTGGCCAGCTGATGGAAGAAGTCCGGGTCTTCCTTCTCGATCCGGTCCGCCCAGTCGCGGTTGTTCTGCAGCAGCTTGTGGATGTCTTTCATGTTCGGGGTCCCTGACGTCGGGTGGGGGCAAGGCGCGGCCGTTCTGGTCGCGTCGTCGCGGGAAACAGGGCGCTCAGCTGCCTGCGGCGGCTTCGTCGCGATACCGGCGCATCCACTGCGCCAGTTCGGTGGAATGGGGATTGTCCAGGCGTTCCAGCTCGGCCATCACCGCCTGCTGGTTGGCCTCGGGGTGGTTCTGGCTCAGCTTCAGCTTCAGTTGCACCTGTTCGACGGTGAAACGGAAGCCGATGATGCCGCGCAGCTGGCGACGGTGGTCGTCACGCTCGGGTTCGAACTGCCACGCCTGGCCGACGCTGGCTTCGAAGCGGTCACCGGTATCGCTGACCAGCTGGGCCAGGGCATCGGTATCGTCGAAGGTCTGCAGCTGGCCGCGCAGTTCGGCGGCGGCGTAGTTCCAGGTAGGCACCCGCGCGGCGGGCTCCTTGTCCGGGTACCAGCTGGCCGAGACATAGCCATGCGGCCCGTCCACCAGCACCTTGGCCGCACCGCTGTGGCGTGCCTGCGGGTTGGCGCGGGCCCAGTGGCCGCGCAGCTCGATGTGGTCGCCGTCGCGCCGGTACAACACCGGCAGCCGGGTCAGTTCAGGCAGGCCGTCGCCACCGGCGGTGAGCACGGTGACGAATGGATCACGCGCCAACAGGCGATCCAGCCACTGCAGGTCGGTCTGTGCGAAAGCGCGCGGGGTGAACATCGGTTGGCCTCAGGCGCGACTGCCGAGTGACTGCACCATGCGCCCGCGCAGGCCTTCGTCGCTGCCCGCCTGCGGTGGCTGCACTTCATGCAGCGAGAATCCGCGCACCAGCGCATCTTCTTCGTCCAGGCCGTCGTACTCGACGAACTCGGCGTCGAACAGCTGCGAGCGGGCGGTGTCTTCGCTGTCGTAGCTCAGTGTATTGCCATCGCTGTCCAGTACTTCGGCGGTGCCGGCCTCGCGGATGCGCAGGCGTGCCCAGATCAGGGTGTTGCCGAGGCTGGCCAGCCACCAGCTGTCGCGGGCGTGGGAAAGGTCGTTCATGTGTGTCTTACCAGAGCGAGGCCAGCCAGAGCAGGGCAGCCATGCCCAGTCCGGCCAGCAGGGTCAGCAGCGATACCAAGGCGGGCGTCGCCAGCCCGGACAGCGAGCGGTCCGGCTGGGTGCGGTATTCGCGCCGCAGCAGCCAGCCCAGCGCATCGGGCTTGAGGAAGGCGCCACTGCCGAAGCGCTGCGCCAGCGCCGGATGGCGATCGCGCACATGCACCAGGGTCAGCGGCCAGAAAATCACGAAGGCACTGAACCCGGCCACTGCCACGCCGACGAAACACAGGGCGAAGAACAGGGTCATGGGGGCAGTACCTCCGTGGTCGGGCGTGTGGGCTTAGAAGTCCGCGCTGCCCGGGGCGCGCGGGTAGGGGATCGCATCGCGGATGTTGGACAGGCCGCAGACGTAGACCACCAGGCGCTCGAAGCCGAGGCCGAAACCGGCGTGCGGTACCGAGCCGTAGCGGCGGAAATCGCGGTACCAGCTGTAATGCTCGCGATCCAGGCCGAACTGCGCCATGCGTGCATCCAGCACATCCAGACGCTCTTCGCGCTGGCTGCCACCGATGATCTCGCCGATGCCCGGGGCCAGCACGTCCATCGCGGCGACGGTCCTGCCGTCATCGTTCAGGCGCATGTAGAAGGCCTTGATGTGCTCGGGGTAGTTGGTCACCACCACCGGGCGGCCGACGTGTTCCTCGGTCAGCCAGCGCTCGTGCTCGGTCTGCAGGTCCAGGCCCCATTCGACCGGGAAGTCGAACTTCTTGCCGGACTTCTGCAGCAGGGCGACCGCATCGGTGTAATCGATGCGCTCGAACGGCGCGTTGATGAAGTCTTCCAGCTTGGTGATCGCGTTCTTGTCCACGCGCTCGGCGATGAAGGCCAGGTCGTCGCCGCGCTCGTTGAGCACCGCGCGGAACAGGTACTTCAGGAATTCTTCGGCCAGGCGTGCGTCTTCAGCCAGGTCGGCGAAGGCGATTTCCGGCTCGATCATCCAGAACTCCGCCAGGTGGCGGGTGGTGTGGCTGTTCTCGGCGCGGAAGGTCGGGCCGAAGGTGTACACCTTGCTCAGCGCCAGGCAATAGGCCTCGACGTTCAGCTGGCCGGACACGGTCAGGAAGGTTTCCTTGCCGAAGAAGTCGCGGCTGAAGTCGATCCCGCCCTGGGCATCACGCGGCAGGTTCACCATGTCCAGGGTGGACACGCGGAACATCTGGCCGGCGCCTTCGGCATCGGAGGTGGTGATGATCGGGGTGCTGATCCAGTTGAAGCCGTTCTCGTGGAAGAAACGGTGCACGGCCTGGGCCAGGCAGTTGCGGATGCGGGTGACTGCGCCGAACAGGTTGGTGCGCGGGCGCAGGTGCGCCACTTCACGCAGGAACTCCGGCGTCATCGGCTTGGGCTGGATGGGGTAGGTGAGCGGGTCTTCGACCCAGCCGACCACCTCGACCGCGCTGGCCTGGATCTCGAACGACTGGCCCTTGCCCTGCGACTTCACCAGGGTGCCGGTGGCCACCAGCGAGCAGCCGGTGGTCAGGCGCTTGATCTCGTCGAAGTTGGCCAGTGCGTCGCCGGCCACGACCTGGATCGGGGCGAAGCAGGAGCCGTCGGTCACATTCACGAAAGCCAGATTTGCTGAACCGCGCACCGTGCGCACCCAACCGCGTACCGTGACTTCGCCACCTTCCGGGATCTTCCCGGCAAGCGCATGTTCAACGCTGACCACCGTCATGACTTGAATCCTCTGCTGATCGACTCGATCTCTGAACACGGGAGTTTACCGGTTGCAGCGTTCTGCTTGCGAGGCATTTCTGCGGTCATCGGCTCCCTATAATGTCCCGGTACCTCTGGAGTGATCCACCATGGCTGTCAGCCTGACCCCTATTGCCTTCGAGCGCGTGCAGCGCTTCGTCGCCCAGACCCCCGGCGCGCTGGGCCTGCGCTTCGGCGTGACCAAGACCGGCTGCTCCGGCTGGGGCCACATCACCGACCTGGCCCGCGACGAGCGCGCGGACGACACCGTGTTCGACCAGGACGGGGTGAAGATCTACGTCGACGCCAAGAGCCTGGCCCTGGTGGACGGCACCGTGATCGACTTCGGCAAGCACGGCCTGAGCGAGACCTTCACGTTCAGCAACCCGAATGCCACCGCCGAGTGCGGCTGCGGCGAGAGCTTCACCACCGACGCCGACAAGGCCTGAGTGCTGGCGGGGCTTGGCCCCGCTTTGGTAGCTGCCGACCTTGGTCGGCACGGGAGCAGGGCGCCCCCGGTTCAGCTGGCCCGGTTCCCACCGGTTGCCCAGCCCCCCCATCTGCGCCATAATGCGCGGCTTCCTGCCTCCCTGGCAGGATCCCTTGCCCCACCGCGGTATCAACGGCGGGGGGCTGTCCGGCCGCAAGGCCACATCCGAAAGGTAGAAAAACATGAGTCGTCATTACGAAATCGTGTTCATGGTCCACCCGGACCAGAGCGAGCAGGTCCCGGCCATGATCGAGCGCTACAAGTCGCTGGTCGAGAACGGCAACGGCACCATCCACCGTCTGGAAGACTGGGGCCGCCGCCAGCTGGCGTACCCGATCCAGAACCTGGTGAAGGCGCACTACGTGCTGCTGAACATCGAAGTCGACCAGGCTGTTCTGACCGAACTGACCGAGAGCTTCCGCTTCAACGACGCCGTGCTGCGCAACCTGGTCATCAAGCGTGACGAGGCTGACACCGAGCAGTCGCTGATCATGAAGAGCAAGGACGAGAAGGGCGACAAGCCCGAGCGTGGTGAGCGTCGTCGTCGTGATGACGAAGAAGGCGAAACCACCCCCGCCGCTGACAACGATGCCGGCGACGACGCCGCTTCGGCCGCCTAAGGAGCACTGACATGTCCAAGTTCTTCCGTCGCCGCAAGTTCTGCAAGTTCACGGCCGAAGGTGTCAAGGAGATCGACTACAAGGATCTCAACACCCTGCGCCAGTACCTGACCGAGAACGGCAAGATCGTGCCGAGCCGCGTCACCGGTACCAAGTCGAAGTACCAGCGTCAGCTGGCGACCGCCGTCAAGCGCGCTCGCTTCCTGGCCCTGATTCCGTACACCGACAACCACGACGTCTGATGCCGGCGGGGCAGCTCCGCGCTGCCCCCGCTGTGCCAGCTATTCGGACAGCCTTTGTTGCGGGGCCCGCGCCTCGCTAACGAATAACTTATCTGGAGCAATACCATGCAGCTGATCCTCCTGCAGAAAGTCACCAACCTCGGCAACCTCGGCGACCTGGTCGACGTGAAGCCGGGCTACGGCCGTAATTTCCTCGTGCCGCAGGGCAAGGCCGTTCCGGCCACCGAGAGCAACAAGGCCGAGTTCGAAGCCAAGCGCGCTGATTACGAAGCCAAGGCCCAGTCCATCCACGCCGACGCTGAAGCCCGCAAGGCCAAGCTGGAAGGCGCGAGCGTGACCGTCGCCGCCAACGCTTCGACCGAAGGCAAGCTGTACGGCTCGGTCGGCGCCCGCGAAATCGCCGATGCCTTCACCGCTGCCGGCCTGCCGCTGAGCAAGAGCGAAGTCATCCTGGGCGAAGGCGCCTTCCGCAACATTGGCGAGTACGAAGTCCTGGTGCACCTGCACGCGGACGTCGAGACCACCGTCAAGGTCGTGGTTGAAGCCGAAAAGGCCTGATCCCACGCCGCAAGGCCTGGTATCACCAGAACGGGCGCCCGCAAGGGTGCCCGTTTTGTTTTGGGCGATGGCCGGGTATGTAGAGTCGAGCCATGCTCGACTGGTTGTTCAGGTGGTCTGGATGACGAATCGACCGCAGTCCATTGAAGGTGCGGGAATGTTGCGTTCAAGCAGCAGGTATCCCATTCCGCCGACAAGAATTCCTCGATGCGTTGGCGCTGCCCGGTTCAAGCGGGAACTGTTGATCTGGAGAATGAATTCCCGCCCTTCA
Source organism: Stenotrophomonas sp. 82F1 (assembly GCF_056861525.1). Classification (NCBI taxonomy): domain Bacteria; kingdom Pseudomonadati; phylum Pseudomonadota; class Gammaproteobacteria; order Lysobacterales; family Lysobacteraceae; genus Stenotrophomonas; species Stenotrophomonas sp. 82F1. Next base: position 202,887 of record NZ_JBSPUD010000003.1, on the reverse strand, counting down.
GCGCAATCGTCCTGAAGCCAAGCGGGAGTTCCGCCGATCTTGGCGATTCCGTTGTCGGCGTCGTCCGGGATGGAGGCTGCGGCGGTGGTGATCCAGCGCGGTTCAAAAGGGAGCGTTGTGCTGTCTGCGCCGGGTTCGTGGGGCGCGTAAGCGATGACACGGCCGCCGGTCAGTAGAGCGGTTTCGATGTAGGCATCATCAATAACGTCATAGGGCGTGAAGATCAACACGCAGAGGTGAGCTCTGATTGCGATCTTCGGGGTGTGCGTTTGAATGAAGAGCGCAGGCAGGCTCGCAAGATGAAGCATTGGCTTTCCCTTGGCGTCGCAAGGCCAAGGAGCATCGGGAGACAGGTATGGGGCGCCTCCCAAGAAAGCGCAGCCCGGAGCTTGGCCATAATTTTCGAATACAAGTTCTCTGTACATGGATGAGTCCGATGGCGTTGAGGGCTGAGCCAGCGATGACCTGTTCTTGTCCGGTCTGATAAGTCATGGCCGGCCGATGTCGGGCAACTGACATGGCCCGTCCCTCAAGTCGTCTGGATGACGAATCGACCGCAGTTTGTCGAAGGTGAGGGAATGTTGCGATCAAGCAACAGATAGCCCATCCCCCCGACCAGAATTCCTCGATGCGTCGGAGCTGCCTTATCAAGATCGAATTCGTCGAATTGAAGGACGAACACTTGGCCCTCCGATTCGTCATCCTGCAGCCAGTAAGGCCGCCCACCAATCTTCGAGCCTCCGTGAGGTGCTTCGCCCTCAGCCACCGCCGTCCCGGCGCAAATGTGGAGTGGTCCAATCGGAGCGCAGGGAGAAGGCGTCGGTTCACGCCCGGGCCAGTGAGCAATTACACGACCGCCGTGGCTCATGGCTTCTTCGAATCTGTGCTCGCCCGAGGAGAGGTGCGGCGTGAAGACCGAAATGATCAGCCCCGGCGCTAGGTCCTTTCCGGGAACGTGGTTTCGAATGAATGTGGTCGGAAAGCTAGCCAGGTGAAGCAACGCGTTTCCATGGATGCTGGTTGGCCAAGGGGCGCGGGCATCCAGCCAAGCGGTTCCTCCGAGCACGGGAACGGTCGACGCGTCGCAGGTGGGGATAAATGAAAGCGGTCGGTACATCCGTTCATCCTGCACAGCTTCTGTTGTGCTGGGCTGCGACCCGGTTCAGTAACCAATAAATATCAATAACTTGCACTTTGATCGTTGCCAGGGTAGTCCGTCGCGCCGGGCGTAAAGCGACATCGGGGTCCCCTCCAGGGGCTTTCCCCGCCCGTCATCCCGCCCGTGGAACATTCGCCCCGCTATACTCATTCCATTGCGTCACCCTTGGCCTTGTTGAATTCTTTTGAAATCAAGGGCTTGAGGTGCTGGCTGACCTGACATCCACTATGGTGGCGGCCGTAAGGCCCTTGCCCGGAACCCAATCACGCCATGCGTCTTTCCACGATCAAGCTGTCCGGCTTCAAGTCCTTCGTCGATCCGACCACCCTGCACCTGCCGACCAACATGACCGGCGTGGTGGGCCCCAATGGCTGCGGCAAGTCGAACATCATCGACGCCGTGCGCTGGGTCATGGGCGAAAGCTCGGCCAGCCGCCTGCGTGGTGACTCGCTTACCGACGTGATCTTCTCCGGTTCCAATGCCCGCAAGCCGGTTTCGCAGGCCACCGTCGAGCTGATCTTCGACAATTCGGATCACACGATTTCCGGCGAGTACGCCTCGTTCAACGAGATCTCGGTCAAGCGCACCGTCAGTCGCGACGGCAGCAGCAACTACTACCTCAACGGCACCAAGTGCCGCCGCCGCGACATCACCGACCTGTTCCTCGGCACCGGCCTGGGCCCGCGCAGCTACTCGATCATCGAGCAGGGCATGATCAGCCAGATCATCGAGGCGCGCCCGGAAGACCTGCGCGTGTACCTGGAAGAGGCCGCCGGCATCTCCAAGTACAAGGAGCGCCGCAAGGAAACCGAGACGCGCATCCGCCACACCCGCGAGAACCTGGACCGCCTGGGCGATCTGCGCGAGGAAATCACCAAGCAGCTCGAACACCTCAAGCGGCAGGCGAAACAGGCCGAGCAGTACCAGGCGCTGCAGGAAGAGCGCCGGGTCAAGGACGCCGAGTGGAAGGCGTTGGAGTACCGCGGACTGGACGGTCGCCTGTCCAAGCTGCGCGAAGGGTTGTCGCAGGAAGAAACCAAGCTTCAGCAGCTGATTGCCGACCAGCGTGACGCAGAGGCGCGGATCGAGACCTCGCGTGTGCGCCGCGAGGAGGCTGCAGACGCGCTCAATGCCGCGCAGGCCGAGGTCTACCAGGTGGGCAGCACGCTGGCCCGTCTCGAACAGCAGATCCAGCACCAGCGCGAACTGTCGCAGCGCCTGCACAAGGCGCGCGATGAAACCCGCCAGGCACTGGCCGAACTGGGCCAGCACATCAGTGGTGACGAAGCCAAGCTGATGGTGCTGCGCGAAGCGGTCGATGCGGCCACCCCGCAGCTGGAAGCGCTGCAGGAAGAGAACGAGATCAAGCAGGAAGGCCTGCGCGAGGCGGAAGCGCGGTTGTCCGATTGGCAGCAGCGTTGGGAGCAGCACACGTCGCAGAGCTCGGAAGCCTCGCGCGCCGGCGAGGTCGAGCGCACCCGCGTGGACTACCTGGACAAGCAGATCCTTGACGCCGATCGTCGCCGCGAAGCGCTGGCGGCCGAGCGCGCAGGCCTTGACGTGGATGCGCTGGATGAAGTCTTCGAACAACTGCATCTGCAGCACGACACGCAGAAGACCGCGCTGGATGAGCTGACCGAACAGGTCGAGGAGCGCAAGCACGGTGTCGCCGCCGTGCAGGAGCAGCAGCGCAGCGGCCAGAACGAACTGGCCGAACTGCGCAAGCAGGTCAATGGTCTGCGCGGGCGCCTGTCCTCGCTGGAAACCCTGCAGCAGGCCGCACTCGGCCAGGAGCAGGGCGCGGCGGTGGCCTGGCTGAAGTCGCGTGGCCTGGATTCGGCCGCACGCGTGGGCGAGCGCCTGGATGTCGATGCCGGTTGGGAAAACGCGGTGGAAAGCGCCCTCGGCCAATTGATCGAAGGCGTTCTGGTCGATGACCCCGCCAGCCTGGTCGACGCGCTGGGCGAGCTGGGCGAAGGCCGCATCGCGCTGGTCGCCAATGACGGCGCGGACCTGAAGGTCGCGCCGACCTCGCTGGCGGCACGCGTGCGCGGCCCGGCGCCGATCCGTCGCCTGCTTGCGCGACTGCACGGCGCGCGCGACCTCGCCGAAGCCAACGCGCTGCAGGCCAGCCTGCCTGAGGGCGATTCCATCATCACCCAGGGCGGCGAGCGTCTGGGCGAGGGCTGGGTGCGCGTATCGCGCTCCGGCGCCGCCAAGCAGGGCGCGTTGCTGCGCGAACGCGAAATCAACGAGCTGCGCGAGCAGATCGAGCAGCTGCAGTCGCGCGAAGCCGAACTGGAAGAACAGCTGGCCGGTTTCCGTGAGCACCTGCTGGCCGCCGAACAGCAGCGCGAGGATGCGCAGCGGGCGCTGTACCTGGCGCACCGCGCGGTGTCCGAACTGGCCGGCCAGCTGCAGGGCCAGCAGGGCAAGGTCGAGGCGGCACGTACGCGCATCGACCGCATCGAAGGCGAGCTCAGCCAGTTGCTGGAGACCCTGGACATCAATCGCGAACAGGCGCGGGAAGCGCGTTCGCGGCTGGAGAATGCGGTCAACAGCATGGGCGACCTGGAGTCGAACCGGCAGGGCCTGGAGGGCGAACGCCGTCAGTTGACCGAGGCGCGTGATCTGGCCCGCGACGCCGCCCGCGTGGTACGCGAGCGTTCGCACGCGTTGGCCCTGACCCTGGAATCGCAGCGCGCCCAGGTGGCCTCGTTGAGCCAGGCGCTGGAACGCATGAGTACCCAGCGTAGCCAGCTGGATTCGCGCCTGGGCGAACTGCATTCGCAGCTGGACGAAGGCGATACACCGGTCGAGTCGCTGCAGGCAGAGCACCAGAACGCCTTGGAAGAGCGTGTGCGTGCCGATCGCGTGCTGACCGAGGCGCGCACGCTGCTGGACGGCATCGACGCCGAGCTGCGCAATTACGAGCAGACCCGCCACCAGCGCGACGAGCAGGCGTTGTCCCAGCGCGAGCGCATTTCGCAGCGCAAGCTGGACCAGCAGGCATTGGTGCTCAGTGCCGAAACCCTGCAGGGCGCAGTGGAGAAGGCCGGTTTCGTACTGCAGGATGTGATCAACACGCTGCCCGAAGACGCGCGCCTGGGCGACTGGGAACAAGCCGTGCACCAGATCGATGGCCGCATGCGCCGGCTGGAGCCGGTCAACCTGGCCGCGATCCACGAATATGGCGAAGCCTCCCAGCGCTCGGAGTATCTGGACGCCCAGCACGTGGATCTGACCACGGCGCTGGAGACCCTGGAAGATGCGATCCGCAAGATCGACCGCGAGACCCGCGGCCGTTTCAAGGACACCTTCGACCGTGTCAACGCTGGTGTGCAGGCGCTGTATCCGCGCCTGTTCGGTGGCGGCCACGCCTACCTGGAGCTGACCGGCGAAGACCTTCTCGATACCGGCGTGACCATCATGGCGCGCCCCCCGGGCAAGCGCGTGTCGAGCATCTCGCTGCTGTCCGGCGGCGAAAAGGCGATGACCGCCGTGGCGCTGGTGTTTGCGATCTTCCAGCTCAACCCGGCACCGTTCTGCCTGCTGGACGAGGTGGACGCGCCGCTGGATGAAGCCAACGTCGGCCGCCTGGCCAACATGGTCAAGGAAATGAGCGAGAAGGTGCAGTTCCTGTTCGTCAGCCACAACAAGGCCACGATGGAAGCGGCGCACCAGTTGTCGGGCGTGACGATGCGCGAGCCGGGTGTCAGCCGCCTGGTCAGCGTGGACCTGGAAGAAGCCGCGCGATTGGCGGGCGCGGCCTGACGTGCCATCCTAGTTACCTGAATGAACTAGCCGGAGAACCTAACGAATGTCCGACACGGCACTGTTGCGCATCGGCATCCTGGCCGCCGGCCTGCTGTTGGTCGCTGCGATCTTCCTGTTTGGCCGCCCGAAAAAGAAGCCCCAGGGCCGTCGCCTCGATAGCGCCGAACCGACCAGCGGCGAGCGTCGCGAGCCGGTGCTGGGCGAGGATGGCGTGCCTGTGGCCGGCGACCGCGTCGAGCCGGGCATGGGCGAGACGGTCGAGCAGGCCGAACTGGGGCTGCCCGATGTCGATGGCGCGGCCAGCGACCTGGGCAAGCGCGCGACGCAGGATTTCGACAAGATCGTTTCGCTGTTCGTGGCCGCCCGCGCCGGTGAGCAGCTGCGCGGCGAAGACATCGTCGTGGCAGCGGAGAAGACCGGCCTGGTGTTTGGCCACATGAATGTCTTCCACCGGCTGGTGGAGGGGCATCCCGAGCGAGGCCCGATTTTCTCGATGGCCAGCATCATGAAGCCGGGCAGCTTCGACATGGGCAACATCCGCGCCATGGAAACCCCGGCCATCGCCTTCTTCCTGACCCTGCCGGCACCGCTGACCGCGCTGGACGCCTGGGAGAAGATGCTGCCGACCGTGCAGCGCATGGCTGAACTGCTCGATGGCGTGGTGCTGGATGACAGCCGCAACGCGCTCGGCCGCCAGCGCATCGCCCACATCCGTGATGAGCTGCGCGCCTATGACCGCCAGCACCAGGCGCCGCCGCTGACCAAGACCCCGCGCTGGTAAGCGCGGCAGGTCCTGGCGTGCCGACCAACGGTCGGCACCCACGTAGATCCACGCCATGCGTGGATGGGGGCACTCAGGTTCTGCCAGTAGTAGATCCACGCCATGCGTGGATGGGGCGAACCAAGGTTCGCCCCCACCAACCGGGTCAGGCCGGTACGCCCGCCACCTTCGCGAACGCGCTGCGGAAGCGCACCATCTCTTCCTCGGTGCCCACGGTCACGCGCACGCGCTGCGGCCAGATCGGCCAGCTGCGGCCGATCACCACGCCGTTGTCCGCCATGGCTTTGGCGAAGGCCGCGCCGTCACGTTGCACATCCACCACGAAGCAGTTCGCTTCCGTCGGCAGGCAGTGGAAGCCACGCTTGCCCAGCCAGGCGATGGTGGTCTGCCGGACCTTGGCATTCTGCAGGCGTCGCTGCGGAACCAGCTGCGGGTCACGCAGGCTGGCCAGTGCCGCCGCAAGCGCAGGCACCGGCAGCGGGTTCTCGCCCAGGCTGGCCAGCTCGCGCAGGTGCTCGGGATGTGCTGCCGCCACGCCAAGACGCAGGCCGGCCATGCCGTACAGCTTGGAGAAGGTGCGCAGCACGATCAGGTCATCGCGCCGGGCCACCTGCGCAATCAGACTGGGCTGTTCGCTGTACTGCAGGTAGGCCTCGTCCAGCAGCACGCGGGTGCCGACCGGCTTGTTGGCCAGCAGCCAAGCCAGTTCGTCGGGGGGACTGATCGAGCCGGTGGGGTTGTTGGGATTGCACACGTACAGCAGGCCAGTCGGTCGCGCGTGCGCGGCGGCCACCATCGCGCGCAGGTCGTGCGCACCATCGCTGCGCAGCGGCACCTTCTGCACATGCGCGCCGCGCGCGGCTGCCATCTCACCCAATGTCTCGAAGGTCGGGTCGGCCACCACCAGGCCCGCCTGCGGGCCGGTCCACATCGTCGCCGCGCGGTTCAGCGGCTCGCTGGAGCCCGGATACAGGCGCACGTGGTCGGCGGGAACGCCGGCCTGGGCGATGAAGGCATCGCGCACCTCACCGGCCAAGGCGAAGCGGTAACGCCCGCAGCTGGCGATGCTGTCGCGCGCCGCCTGCTGTGCGGCGGGCGAGGGGCCATACGGGCACTCGTTGAAATTCAGCAGTACCGCGCCTTCATTGGCGGTTGGCGGGGCCACAGTTGCTGGCTGTGCCAGGGCGGGCCGAGGCAGGCCGCTGCTGGCAAGAGCGAGACCGGCGCCGGCCAGTTGCAGGAAGTGGCGGCGGGAGGCGGGCAGGGTCACAGGCGCGGTTCCTGAAGGGCTATCGACGCACGCTAGCGCTGGCAATGATTACCGGCAAGCGGTTGTCCAGAGTCGAGCCGCGCACGCCTGCTGTTCGCCGCCCGTTGAGCCTGGCTCGACGCCGCAGACAGGGCCTGACGCGCAGGCGCGGTAGAATTCCCGGCCATCCCAGAACCCGCGGATTCCGATGAGCCCCAGCCCCGCCGAACGTGCCGAAGACCTGCGCCGGCAGATCGCCCAGGCCAACCGCGCCTATCACGAGCTGGATGCGCCGGAGATCCCCGACGTCGACTACGACCGTCTGGTGCGTGAGCTGGAGGCGCTGGAGCGCGAGCATCCCGATCTTGCCCGTGCCGACAGCCCGACCCAGCAGGTGGGCGCCCGGCCGTCGGGACGCTTCGCAGAAGTCACCCATGCCGTGCCGATGCTGTCGCTGTCCAATGCCTTCAGCGATGAGGAAGTCGCCGACTTCGTGCGCCGCATCGATGAGCGTCTGCGCCGCGGCACCCTGCGTTTTTCCGCCGAACCGAAGATGGACGGCCTGGCGATCAGCCTGCGTTACGAGGACGGCCATTTCGTGCTGGGCGCCACCCGTGGCGATGGCAGCACCGGCGAGGACGTGACCGCCAATCTGCGCGAGATCGGCGACATCCCCAAGCGCCTGAAAGGCAAGGACTTGCCGGATGTGCTGGAAGTGCGTGGCGAGGTCTACATGGCCCGCGCCGACTTCGAGGCCTACAACGAACGTGCGCGCCTGCACGGTGGCAAGGTGCTGGCCAATCCGCGCAATGCCGCTGCCGGTTCGCTGCGCCAGCTCGACCCGAAGATCAGCGCGCAGCGGAGGCTCAGCTTCTTCACCTACGGTACCGGAGAAGTACAGGGCGGTGAGTTGCCCGATACGCATTCGGGCACGCTGGCACAGCTGCGCGAATGGGGCTTCCCGGTCAGCGACCTGTGCAAGGTGGTGGAAGGCAGCGACGGCCTGTTGGCGTACTACAGGGACATCGGCAAGCGTCGCGACAGCCTGGCATTCGATATCGATGGTGTGGTCTACAAGCTCGATGATCGCGCCGGCCAGCAGACCATGGGCTTCGTTTCGCGTGCACCGCGCTGGGCCATCGCGCACAAGTTCCCGGCGCAGGAACAGAGCACTACCCTGGAAGCCATCGAAATCCAGATCGGCCGCACCGGTGCTGCCACGCCGGTGGCACGTCTTGCGCCGGTAGCGGTGGCTGGAGTGATCGTCTCCAACGCCACCCTGCACAACGCTGACCAGATCGCACGGCTGGACGTGCGCGTGGGCGACAGCGTGATCGTGCGACGTGCCGGCGATGTGATCCCGGAAGTGGTCAGCGTCATCCTCGATCGCCGCCCTGCGGGCACTACGCCCTGGCAGATGCCGACCAGCTGCCCGGTATGCGGCTCGGAGATCGTGCGCGAGGAAGGCGCTGCTGCCTGGCGCTGCTCGGGCGAGCTGTCCTGCCCGGCACAGCGCAAGGAAGCCATCGCCCATTTCGCCTCCCGACGTGCGATGGATATCGACGGCCTTGGCGACAAGTACATCGAAACCCTGGTGGACGCCGGCATCGTCAAGAGCGTGGCCGATCTGTACCGCCTCAGCCGTGACCAGCTGCTGCACCTGAAGCTGGTGCTGGATGCTGAAGACCCATCGGCACTGGCGGCCAGTCTGAAACTACACCTGCCAGCCGAAGGCAGCGGCGCGGTGCTCAACGCCGTGTTGAAGCTGGATGGCAACGATGCCGGATGGCGCGCACAGGCACTGGCGCAGCCGGCCGCCTTCGAATGGAATACGAAGAAGATCGCCACCAAGTGGGCCGACAACCTGATTGCTGCGATCGACGCCAGCCGTGATGCGACGCTGGAGCGACTGCTGTTCGCGCTGGGCATCGAGCATGTTGGCGAGAGCACCGCCAAGGCACTGGCGCAGTGGTTTGGCGATCTGGCGTTGATCCGCCGTCTGCCGTGGCCGCTGTTCAAGCGTGTGCCGGACATCGGCGGCGAGGTGGCGCGCTCGCTGGGCCACTTCTTCGAACAGGAGGGCAACCAGCAGGCCATCGATGCACTGCTGCAGGTGGGGCAGGTACGCATCAGTGACGTGCATCCGCCGAGCGCAAAGCTGCGCGAAGGTCTTGACCTGGCGCAACTGCTGGTTGAAGCAGAGATTCCCGGCATCACCCGCCTGCGCGCCGAGAAGCTGGTCGCCGCACTGCCCAGCGCGCAGTCGGTGTTGGACGCCGAGCACGGCCAGTTCGTCAACGCCGGCCTGCCCGATGACACCGCGCGCGGCGTCGCCGACTGGCTGGACAGCGAGGGCCATGGCGCGATGCTGCTGGCAGCCGAAGTGGAGATGAAGCACATCCTGGCCAGCGCACCGGCCTTGGCCGAAGTGGTGGCCGGCCCGCTGGACGGGCAGACGGTGGTGCTCACCGGCACGCTGGCCCAGCTCAATCGCGATACCGCCAAGGAGCGCCTGGAGGCGCTGGGCGCCAAGGTGTCCGGCAGCGTGTCGAAGAAGACCAGTTTCGTGGTGGCCGGCACCGAGGCGGGTTCCAAGCTGGACAAGGCGCAAGCGCTGGGCGTTCCGGTGTGGGATGAAGAGCGACTGCTGGCCTACTTCGCCGAACACGAATGATGAATCGGCCGGGTGCGCAGGCGCCCGGCACGCAACCGCAAAGGAACACTGATGCAGACCGCTCCTCTGGATTTCCGCCTGGCCACCCGTGCCGACGAGGAACTGCTGATCGCGCTGATGCGCGATTTCTACGCCGAAGACAAGATCGAATTCGACGATGCGCGCGTGCGCCGTGGTGTCGATGCGCTGCTGGCCGATCCGCGCAACGGCGAAGTGCTGCTGTGGCTGGACGAGGCCGCAGCTGTCGTTGGCTATGCGGTGATCGCGATGGGCTTCAGCCTGGAGCAGGGCGGCCATTTCATGCTGCTGGACGAGCTCTATCTCAGCCATCGCGCGCGAGGTCGTGGCCGTGGCAAGCGGGCACTGGCCATCTGCGAACAGCGCGCGCGGGGGCGCGGGGTCAGCCGGCTGCGGCTGGAGGTCAACCATCACAACGAACTGGCGCGTCGCCTGTACCTGGCCAGCGGCTACATCGACGACACCCGCGATCTGCTGACCCTGCCGCTGGACCATCCGCGCCCGGAGGGCATCCTGTGAGCGAGGCGCTGCTGCGCAGCCTGCAACAGCGCGCCACCCTCAATGCGCTGGTGCGGCGCTTCTTCGCCGAGCGCGGCGTGCTGGAAGTGGAAACGCCGATCCTGTCGGTGGCGGGCAACACCGAGCCGAACATCGACAGCTTCCACACCGATTTCAGCGGCCACGTCGATGCGGGCGGTCGCCGCCGCTGGCTGCGCACCTCGCCGGAGTTCCCGCTCAAGCGACTGCTCGCTGCCGGCGTGGGTGACTGCTATGAACTGGGCCGGGTGTTCCGCAATGGCGAAGCGGGCGGCCGCCACAATCCCGAGTTCACCATGCTGGAGTGGTATCGGGTTGGCTGGGACCACCATCGGCTGCTGCAGGAAACCGCAGAACTGGTGGGGCAGGCGCTGGCGCTGGTGGGGCGCAGCGCGACGTTGCGTGTGCTGAGCTATCGCGAACTGTTCCAGCAGCACGCAGGCGTGGACCCGTTCGATGCCGATGAGGCAGCGCTGCGCGCTGCGCTGGGTGAGGTGCACATCGATCCGGTGGGCCTGACCCGCGATGACTGGCTGGATCTGTTGATGACCCACCGTATCCAACCGCATTTCGATGACGCGGTCATGACCGTCGTCCACGACTGGCCCGCCAGCCAGGCGGCACTGGCGCGCATCCGTGCCGGCACACCGCCGTTGGCCGAGCGTTTCGAGCTGTACCTGGGCGCGGTGGAACTGGCCAACGGTTATCACGAACTGAACGATGCGGCTGAACAACGCGCGCGTTTCCAGCATGACCTGCAGCGCCGCCACGCGCGCGGACAGGTACAGCCCGCATTGGATGAAGCGTTGCTGCATGCACTGCCTTTGATGCCCGACTGTGCCGGCGTTGCCGTTGGCATTGATCGCCTGTTGATGGCGATGCACCGTACACCGCGCATTGCAGATGTACTTGCATTCGATTTCGCCCACGCATGACCCGACGATTTTCCATGGACCTGGCAGGCTGAACGAAAACGCGCTTTGTCGCGCTTGATTCAGCAAGCACGATGATGCTCTTATCACAGCCGATACCGCACACTTGCGTCGTGGTTCATCCATTCATGGGGAAGGCTTTGGTCAAGTGGTTCGCGGTCGTAGCGGCACCGATGTACTCCGTGGCGATATGGGGTGGCCTGCTTCCGTCGACCGCATCGGCGCAGTCGCTTGGCTATGACAGCGAAGTGGTGACCTGTGAATCCCGCGACATGGGCTGGGTGCACTGCGATATCGATGTCAGCAACGGCGTCGACCTGATCCGCCAGTTGTCCAGCAACAGCTGCATCCGTGGCAGCGAGTGGGGCACCGACCGCAGTGGCGTGTGGGTGACCCTGGGCTGCCGTGCCGAGTTCCGCGCGCGCCCGGCCGAGACGGATGCAGCGGCGCCGTCGACCGAGGGTCGCAAGCGTCTGGTGCGGCGGGTGGTGCGCTGTGAGTCCAACGGTCGCCCGCAGAGTTGCCCGGTGCGCCTGGATGGTGCGCCGGTGCGGTTGCTGCGCCAGCTGTCGGTGCTGCCGTGCCGGGAAGGGCAGGGCTGGGGCTACAAGCGCAATGAGGTATGGACCACCCGCGGTTGCCAGGGTGACTTCGAGGTGGCCGACGAGCAGGGCCGTTTCGTCGACATGCCGCGCCGGCTGACCTGCGAATCCAAGTCCAAGAAGCGCCGGTTCTGTGGCGCCAGCATCTCCACCAGCGCCACCATCTCCAACCAGCTTTCCAGCACCCCGTGCGAGGAAGGCAGCACCTGGGGCTGGAACCGCAACGGCATCTGGGTCGACGGCGGCTGCCGCGCCGAATTCTCGGTGAACTGAATCCCGACGGGTCCCTCCGCGCGTGGCGTGGCCCTACAATGGGCCCATGAACACTGCCACCGACCTCGACTACGCCCGCTACGACCACATCCGCCCGATCCTGTGGACCGGCGATGCCCTGCAACTCCTTGACCAGCGCAAGCTGCCGTTCGTGGTCGAGCATGTGGCCTGCCATGACAGCGATGAGGTGGCCGCCGCCATCCACGCCCTGACCGTGCGCGGTGCGCCGGCCATCGGCATCGCCGCCGCCTGGGGTGTGGTGCTGGCCGCACGTGATGTGCAGGCCGCCGACGGCGCGCATGCCCTGCAGCAGCTGGAGCCGGCGCTGCAGCGGCTGAACGCCTCACGCCCGACTGCGGTGAACCTGGCCTGGGCGCTGGCACGCATGCGACGTTGCCTGGGTGCCGCCGGTGCCGACTGGAAGGCGCTGCTGGAGGCCGAGGCACAGGCCATCGCCGAAGAAGACCTGGCGGCCAACCGCCATATGGGCGCGCTCGGTGCGGGCCTGATCGAGGCCGGCAGCGGCGTGTTGACCCATTGCAATACCGGTTCGCTGGCCACCGCCGGCTTCGGTACGGCGCTGGGCGTGATCCGCGCCGGCATGGCCCAGGACCGCATTGCCCGGGTGTTTGCCGGCGAGACCCGGCCGTGGCTGCAGGGTGCGCGCCTGACCGTGTGGGAGCTGCAGCAGGACGGCATTGACGCGACGCTGATCGCCGACTCGGCCGCCTCCCACCTGATGAAGACCGGTGCCGTGCAGTGGGTGATCGTGGGCGCCGACCGGATCTGTGCCAACGGCGATACCGCCAACAAGATCGGCACCTACCAGCTGGCCATCGCGGCCCGCCACCACGGGGTGAAGTTCATGGTCGTGGCACCGTCCTCGACGGTGGACATGGATACCGTGGACGGCAGCCAGATCGAGATCGAGCAGCGTGATCCGGGCGAACTGTACGGCGTGGGCGGCACCCGCACCGTGGCCGAGGGCATCGCTGCCTGGAACCCGGTGTTCGATGTCACCCCGGGCGAGCTGATCGATGCCATCGTGACCGAGCGGGGGGTGATCCTGAACCCGACCGCGGAGAACATGCGCGCCGCCTTCGGCGGCTGACGCGGGCGCGGTCGAGCATGTCTGTAGAGCCGAGCCCATGCTCGGCTCAGCCGGGGAATCCACCGCAGCCGGGCATGGGCTCGGCTCTACAGGGGCTGCTGAACCCCCTAAGTTCCTGATTTGTGCCGGTAAAATCACCGTAAAAGCAGGCGGAAAACGGCCCCGTGTGGTAGAATCCAGCGGTTGAATCGAGGTTCCGGCACGACCGCCCCCGGGTGGATGCGCCGGACTGGACCGCTACCAGACAACGGAACCCGAATGGCAGAAACCGCCAAGGAAATCATCCAGGTCAACCTGGAAGACGAGATGCGCAAGAGCTACCTCGATTACGCCATGAGCGTGATCGTGGGGCGCGCGCTGCCAGATGCGCGCGATGGCCTCAAGCCGGTGCATCGTCGTGTGCTGTTTGCGATGAATGAACTCAACGCGCACAGCAACAAGCCCTACTTCAAGTCGGCACGTATCGTCGGTGACGTCATCGGTAAGTACCACCCGCATGGCGATCAGTCGGTGTACGACACGCTGGTGCGTCTGGCACAGCCGTTCTCGCTGCGTTACATGCTGGTCGATGGCCAGGGTAACTTCGGTTCGGTCGACGGCGACTCCGCCGCGGCGATGCGATACACCGAGGCGCGCATGTCGCGGCTCGCGCATGAGCTGATGGCGGACATCGACAAAGAAACCGTCGATTTCCAGCCGAACTACGACGAAAAGGAACTGGAGCCGACGGTCATGCCGACCCGGTTCCCGAACCTGCTGGTCAATGGTTCGGCCGGTATCGCGGTGGGCATGGCGACCAACATTCCGCCGCACAACCTCACCGAATCGATCAATGCCTGCATCGCGCTGATCGACAATCCGGAAATCGATATCGACGGCCTGATGGAGTTCATCCCGGGCCCGGATTTCCCGACCGCAGGCATCATCAACGGCACCGCCGGCATCATCGCCGGCTACCGCACCGGCCGTGGCCGCGTGCGCATCCGTGCCAAGGCCGATGTCGAAGTGGCCGACAACGGCCGCGAATCGATCATCGTCACTGAAATTCCTTACCAGGTGAACAAGGCGCGTCTGATCGAGAAGATCGCCGAGCTGGTCAAGGAAAAGAAGATCGAAGGCATCAGCGAGCTGCGCGATGAGTCCGACAAGGACGGCATGCGCATCTACATCGAAATCAAGCGCGGCGAGTCGGCCGAGGTTGTGCTCAACAACCTCTACCAGCAGACCCAGATGGAGTCGGTGTTCGGCATCAACATGGTGGCGCTGGTCGACGGCCGCCCGCAGTTGATGAACCTCAAGCAGATGCTGGAGGCCTTCGTCCGCCACCGTCGCGAAGTGGTCACCCGCCGCACCGTGTTCGAGCTGCGCAAGGCGCGCGCCCGTGCCCACGTGCTGGAAGGCCTGACCGTTGCGCTGGCCAACATCGACGAGATGATCGAACTGATCAAGACCTCGCCGAACCCGGGTGAAGCACGCGAGCGCATGCTTGCGCGCCTGTGGGAGCCGGGCCTGGTGGGTTCGATGCTCGGCGCCGCCGGTGCCGAAGCCTCGCGTCCCGATGACCTGCCCAAGGGTGTGGGCCTGATCGAAGGCGGCTACCAGCTGACCGAGATCCAGGCGACCCAGATCCTGGAAATGCGCCTGCACCGCCTGACCGGGCTGGAGCAGGACCGCCTGACCGAGGAATACAAGCAGCTGCTGGAAGTGATCGCCGGGCTGATCCACATCCTGGAAGATCCCGACCGCCTGCTGCAGGTGATCCGCGAAGAGCTGATCAACGTGCGTGCCGAGTTCGGTGACGAGCGCCGTACCGAGATCCGCCACAGCGAAGAAGATCTGGACATCCTCGACCTGATCGCCCCGGAAGACGTGGTGGTCACCGTCTCCCACGCCGGCTACGTGAAGCGCCAACCGGTGAGCGTGTACCGCGCGCAGCGCCGTGGCGGCCGTGGCCGCAGCGCGGCGTCGACCAAGGAAGAGGATTTCATCGAACAGCTGTGGCTGGTCAACACGCACGACACGCTGTTGACCTTCACCAGTTCGGGCAAGGTGTTCTGGCTGCCGGTGTACCAGCTGCCAGAAGCCGGTTCCAACGCCCGCGGTCGTCCGATCATCAACTGGATCCCGCTGGAGCCCGGCGAACGCGTGCAGGCCGTGTTGCCGGTGCGCGAGTACGCCGATGGCCAGTTCGTGTTCTTCGCCACCAAGAACGGTACGGTCAAGAAGACCCCGCTGGGCGAGTTCGCCTTCCGTCTGGCCCGCGGCAAGATCGCGATCAACCTTGACGAGGGCGATGCCCTGGTCGGCGTCGGCCTGACCGATGGCGAGCGCGACATCCTGCTGTTCGCCTCCAACGGCAAGACCGTGCGCTTCGGTGAAGACAAGGTCCGCTCGATGGGTCGTACCGCTACCGGCGTGCGTGGCATCAAGATGCCGGCCGGCGAGGAAGTGGTCAGCCTGATCGTGGCCGAGAGTGCTGGCGGCGTCGAGGATGAGAGCGAGGACGACAACGGTGTCGAGGAGGCCATCGCCACCGGCGACGCGGTGATCGAAGGTGCCGACGATGCCAACCTGCGGTACATCCTCACCGCCACCGAAAACGGCTACGGCAAGCGCACCCCGCTGCCGGACTACCCGCGCAAGGGTCGTGGCACGCAGGGCGTCATCGGCATCCAGACCACCGAGCGCAATGGCAAGCTGGTCGCCGCGGTGCTGATGGGGACCGATGATGAAGTCCTGCTGATCTCCGATGGCGGCACCCTGGTGCGTACGCGTGGCTCGGAAATCAGCCGCGTCGGCCGCAACACCCAGGGCGTGACCCTGATCCGCCTGTCCAAGGACGAGAAGCTGCAGGCGGTGGAGCGCATGGACGCCTCGATCGATGAGGACGAGGACGAGGTGGCCGCCGCCACCCCGGCCGCGACCGACGGCGCACCGGCTGCTGCCAGCAGCGAGGACGCCGCGCAGGAGTGATCCTGGCGCGATGCTGAGGTACCCGACGACGCCGGCCTTGTGCCGGCGTCGTCGTGTCTGCGCTCGAAAATACGCACGCACTTCACGGTGACGGTGGCATAAGGGCGCATGCTGCCCCCGGAGATCGTCGATGTCCGCCCCGCCGCAGTCCGCTTCCGTCGCCACGCCCAGCTCCCGCCACCCGCTCATCACCGTCCTGGCCTTGTTGCTGATCGTGCTCGGCCTGGTCATCGGCGGGCTCGGTGGCTGGCTGGCCAGCCTCGGGGGCTCCTGGTACTACGCCATCGCCGGCCTCGGCCTGCTGGTCTGCGGCATCCTGCTGTGGGGCAATCGCCGTAGCGGTGCGCTGCTGTATGCACTGGTCTTCCTCGGCAGCCTGCTGTGGACCTGGTGGGAATCGGGCAGCGAGTACTGGCGCTGGGTGCCACGGCTGGGCCTGGTGACGGTGCTCGGCATCATCTTGGCGTTGCTGGCGCCGACCCTGCAGGCGCCGGTATCCAGGCGCCTGTCGCGCAGCGTGGCGGCCGTGCTGATGCTGGTGTTCGTGGCCGCCTTCGGCCTCGCGTTCGCGCCACATGGCATGGTCGACGGGCACCAGCCGTTCCCGGAGCCGGCGGTCAGCGCCGGGCTCGATCCGACCCGTGACACCACCGGTCTGCAGCCGGCCGACCAGCCGGCGGAGGGCGACTGGCCGGCCTGGGGGCGCAGCAATGCTGCCACCCGCTATTCGCCGCTGCAGCAGATCACCCCTGAAAATGTAGGCACCCTGCAGCTGGCGTGGCAGTTCCGCACCGGCGACCGGCCCAAGAAGCGCTGGGGTGCGGAAACCACGCCACTGAAGATCGGTGATCGGGTGTACCTGTGCACCGCACGCAATCAACTGATCGCCCTCGATGCCGGCAGCGGCAAGGAGCTATGGCGGTTCGATCCGAAGGTGAAGGATGCCTCGATCCCGTACACGGCCGCCTGCCGTGGCGTGTCCTATTACGAACAGCCCAGTGCGCCGACCCTCGCCGATGCCGTACTGGCTGACGTGGCCGCCGATCTGGCGCTGCCCGCACCGCCGCCGACCCGTATCAGCCGGAGCGCGGCGCCCGGCAGCCGCGCAGCGTGCAGTGCACGCATCATCGAAGGCACCCTGGACGGCCGCCTGATCGCGGTGGACGCCGACAGCGGTCGCCCCTGTGCGAATTTCGGCAACAACGGTCAGGTCGACATCACCCTGGGCATGGGCGAGGTGCCTCCGGGTTACGTCTCGATCACATCGCCGCCCGCGATCGTCCGCGGTGTCATCGTCACCGGCCACCAGGTACTGGACGGCCAGCGCCGCGACGCGCCTTCCGGCGTCATCCAGGCCTACGATGCGATCAGCGGCAAGCTGCGCTGGGCGTGGGACATGGACCAGCCCGAGCGCAGCGGTTTGCCACCGCGTGAGCAGACCTATACGCGTGGCACACCGAACATGTGGACCACCGCGACCGGTGATGAAGCGCTGGGCCTGGTGTACCTGCCGATGGGCAATGCCGCGGGCGACTACTGGAGTGGCTCGCGCACGGAAAACCAGAACAGGTACGCGACCTCGCTGGTCGCCATCGATGTAGCCACCGGCAAGCCGGTCTGGCATTTCCAGGCGGTGCGCAAGGACGTCTGGGATTACGACCTGGGTTCGCAGGCCAGCCTGATCGACTACCCGACGGCATCCGGCAAGGTGCCGGCAATCCTGCTGCCCACCAAGCAGGGCGACATGTACATCCTCGACCGTCGCAACGGCCAGCTGCTGACTCCGGCCGAAGAGCGCAAGGTGCCGCAGGGCGGTGTAGAGCCCGAGCAGCGTGCCGCCACCCAGCTGTTCTCGCTGTACCACACGCTGCGGCGCGATGATGCGCTGACCGAGCGCGACATGTGGGGCATCACCCCCATCGACCAGCTGGTCTGCCGCATCCAGTTCCGCAAGGCACATTACGAGGGGTTCTACACGCCGCCGAGCAGCGATCACCATTCCATCGAATACCCCGGCTACAACGGTGGTTCGGACTGGGGCAGCGTGGCTATCGATACGCGGCGCGGCGT
The DNA here is from genome assembly GCF_056861525.1 of Stenotrophomonas sp. 82F1. Classification (NCBI taxonomy): domain Bacteria; kingdom Pseudomonadati; phylum Pseudomonadota; class Gammaproteobacteria; order Lysobacterales; family Lysobacteraceae; genus Stenotrophomonas; species Stenotrophomonas sp. 82F1. The sequence continues at coordinate 184,731 of NZ_JBSPUD010000003.1, read as the reverse complement.
GATCGTGGCCAACTACAACGACATGCCCAACTACAACCGGCTGGTGCCGCGCGCCGAGGCCGACCGCAAGGGCTGGCTGCCGCGCGAGCAGGTCCGCGCTGATAGGGGCGGTGCCGAAGGGGCAGGGGATCCGCAGATGGGGACGCCCTATGGCATCGACGTCAATGCCGGTTGGCGGCTGCCGTTCACCGGCCTGTTGTGCAAGCAGCCACCCTATGGCGGCATCCGTGCGATCGACCTGCGCAGCGGCAAACTGCTGTGGGACCGGCCGTTCGGCAGCGCACGCGGCAACGGCCCGTTCGGCATCCGCTCCGGCCTGCCCATCGAAATCGGCACGCCGAACAATGGCGGTTCGGTGGTGACCGCCAGCGGCCTGATCTTCATCGCCGCAGCGACCGACGACCTGCTGCGAGCCATCGACCTGAAGACCGGCAAGGAGCTGTGGCATACCAAACTGCCGGCGGGCGGCCAGGCCAACCCGATGGTGTATGAGCAGGGCGGGCGGCAGTACGTGGTGATCATGGCCGGTGGGCACCATTTCATGGAGACGCCGGCGGGGGATTATGTGATGGCGTATGCGTTGCCGGAATAGCGTCGGCATCTGATGCCGGCTGCAGTGCAGCGACCTGCGCGGTTGTCGTCTAGGATGGGGCTACGCCCTGTCTGCGAAGGATCCGCCATGTCCGTGCGTCGTCGACGCTTCTGTGTCTTCCCACTGACCTTCGCCTTGCTGTTGGCGGTGTCATTCAGTGCTGGTGCGGCTGCAGTGCCAGTTGAATCAACCGGCTCACGCGCACAGGACGCCGTCGATGAATGGCTGTCCGCCTTCAATGCCAACAGTCTCCAGGCGTTGCAGGCGTTCGCCGACAGGTACGCAAAGAGGACCGGCAGCGGTCCGCAGGATTACCTGGAGTTCCGTGCGTCCAATGGGCCGATGAAGGTGCTCGAAGTACGCTCAAACACGCCTGAGAAGGCCGAAGTGCTGGTGCTGGGCGAAGACAGCGAACGGGCGATGCTGTTGACTGCGGAAATGGACCCTGCCGCGCCGCGCCACGTGAAGGTGTTCCAGTTGGAAGGCGTACCGACACCGCCGCAGTTCCAGCCTGTGCGCATGGAGCTGGCGGCACTCCTGGCCCAGAGTACCGCCCGGCTCAACGCCCTGCAGGCAAGCGATTCGCTGTCTGGCACCGTGCTGGTCGCGCACGATGGCAGGGTGCTGCTGCAGTGGCAGGGAGGGCTGGCCAACCGCGAGCAGCACGTGCCCGTCGATGCGCAGACGCAGTTCCGCCTTGCTTCGTCCAACAAGATGTTCACCGCAGTGGCCATCCTGCAACTGGCCGAAGCAGGTCGCCTGGCCCTGGATGACACCATCGGCAAGCGCCTGCCGGACTATCCGAACAAAACGGTGGCAGGCACGGTCACGATCCGGCAACTGCTCAGCCATACCGGCGGCCTCGGAGATTTCTTCGGTGATGATTTCGAGCACTACGCGGCGTCGCTGAAAACGCACAGCGACTATGTGAAGCGCTTCGCCAAGGATGCTCCGCAGTTTGCTGCAGGCAGCCAGGACGGGTATTCAAACTATGGTTTCGTCGTGCTCGGCCGGATCATCGAGGCGGTGTCCGGGCAGACGTACTACGACTATGTCAACGAGCATGTTCTGCGCGCGGCGAACATGACGGAAACCGGTTTTGAACCGGAATCGGTGGACGTTCCACATCGTGCAACCGGCTATACCCTAGTGAAAGGGCTGTGGGTGAGCGAAACCAAGTCCCTGCCATGGCGAGGGACTGCCGCCGGCGGCGGTTACAGCACCGCAGGCGACATGTTGAAGTTCGCCGAGGCCCTGCGTACCGGCAAGCTGGTCTCGCCGGTGTGGTTGCAGCAGGCCACCCGTCCACAGAACCACAAGGGCTGGTATGGCTACGGGTTCATGGTTCAGGGCGAGGGAAGGCAGCGCCAGTTCGGCCACGAGGGCGGGGCGCCCGGTTCGAACAGCGCCATTGTGGTGATGCCTGAGCAGGGATACGTACTGGTCGGCCTCGCCAACGTCGATCCGGATGCCGTGGGCAATGTGATCAACTACATCGCCCGCCGCGTGCCTCTGTAGCACACGGCGCTGGCAACAGCATTGACGACCCCTGCGGGTACATTCCCAACGCCACAGGGGTATCGCGCAACCGGTTAAACCGTCACCACCACCTTGCCGATCTGCTCGTTCGATTCCAGGTAACGGTGCGCGTCCTGGATCTGTGCGAACGTGAACACCTTGGCGATCAGCGGCGCCAGCACGCCCTTGTCCAGGCCATCGACGATGAACGCCTTCGCACGCGCCAGCGCCGCATCGTCGGACACGATTTCCGAGTACAGGTAGCCCTTCAGCGTCAGCGACTTGCCCAATACGTTGAACAGCGGGAACGGCGTCGGCTCGCTGCTCAGCGCGCCATATTCCAGCAGGATGCCGCCGCGTGCCATCGCCTCGGTGAGCGGCACGAACTGCGGGCCGCCGATGGGATCGAACACCACGCGTGCGCCAGCACCTGCGGTGATGCGGGCAACTTCGGCCACCAGGTCCTGCTCCTGGGTGGCGATGACATGGGCAGCACCGGCATCGAGCAGCGCCTGGCGCTTGCCCGGGCCACGGGTTACCGCGATCGGCGTTGCGCCCACCGCGTTGGCGATCTGGATGGCGGCCAGGCCAACGCTGCTTGACGCTGCAGTGATGATGACGAAATCGCCGGCGCCCAGCTTGGCCTGCTCCAGCAGCGCGCCCCAGGCGGTGACGTACTGCATCCACACCGCAGCGGCCTGCTCGAAGCCCAGCGACGGCGGATGCTTCACCACCAGTCGCGCCGGCACGTTGGCCAGCTCACCATAGGTGCCCCAGCGGGCGATATCCAGCGGCGGCACGACGCTGACAGCATCGCCGGCAGCGAAGCCGGTCACCGCGCTGCCTACGGCCTCAACCAGACCCGCCGCTTCATAGCCCAGGCGGCTCGGGAACTCCGCCTGCTGCAGATAGGCATCGTTGCGGAACATCACCTCGGCGCGGTTCAGGCCGATGGCCTTGACCCGGATCTGGATCTCATCGGCGGCAGGAGCGGGTACGTCGATATCGTCAACGCGCAGCACATCGGCGTCGCCATAGGCGTGGATGCGGACAACCTGGGTCATGGGGGTCTCCAAAGGGAACGCCGGCCGGTGGCCGGGCAGGGGGAACAGAGCGCTACTGTGCGCGTGGCCGGCGAACGATAGAAGGGGTAATCTGGCGTTTCATTGAAAAACAATAGTTTGCAATGGACCTGATCGTACCCCTGCGCAGCTTCGCCAAGGTGGCCGAGGTGGGCTCGTTCGCCGCCGCTGCCGAGGCACTGGACCTGTCGCCGCAACTGGTCGGCAAGCATGTGCAGACGCTGGAGCAGCATCTGGGCGTGCGCCTGCTCAACCGCACCACACGCAAGCAGAGCCTGACCGACTTCGGGCAGGCGTACCTGGCCCGCGCCCGGGTCATCCTGGAGGAAGTGGAGAGTGCCGAGCAGTTGGCCGAAATCGCGCGCGGTCGACCGATGGGCCGGCTGCGGATCAGTGCGCCGGTCACCTTCGGCGTGCACGCGCTGGGGCCGGCGGTGGTGGCCTACATGCAGCAGTATCCCGACGTGCAGGTGGATCTGAACCTGTCCAACAGCCTGGTCAACGTGGTTGAAGACGGCTACGACCTGGTGTTCCGCACCGGTGATCTCGCCGACAGCGGCCTGGTCGCGCGCCGTCTGGGGCCGTACCCGCTGGCCCTGTGCGCTGCCCCCGGCTATCTGGCCGCACGGCCACCGATCGTCCACCCGCAGGACCTGAGCCGGCACGAATGCCTGGGCTTCGCCCACTCGGTGATCCGTACGCGGTGGAGCTTCCATGACCCGCAGGGCGGCGTGTTGACCGTGCCGGTCTCCAGTCGCTTCATGGTCAACCAGGCCGAGCCGCTGCTGACCGCTGCGGTCGGTGGGCTGGGACTGATCCTGCAGCCATTCGAGATGATGTCCGCCGCTCTGGCCAGCGGCGACCTGGTGGAGGTGCTGCCTCGATTAGTGCCGGTGTCCACCTCGATCAACCTGCTGTATCCCCGCCATCGCCAGGTGACGCCGAAGCTGCGCAGCTTTCTGGATTTCTGCGTGGCGCGCTTCACCGAACAGAGCATGGCGCGTGAGCGTTGATCGAAGCGTGCGCAGCGGGTGGTGGCGTCGTTCGTTTACGATGGCGTCTTGCCCCATCTGCAGAGGATCTGCCATCACCCTGTTGCATCTTTTGCTGATCGGCAGCGTCGGCACTGCCGGCGCACGGACGCCCGCCGCTGCGATCGCGGAGTGGGAGTTGCACGGCCGCGCCGAAGGCCTGGCCCGGCCCGATACCGTCTGCCAGGATTTCCTGCAGGCGATGGGCCGAAAACCCGCCGAGCTGGAATACGTCGGTTGCACCCAGGACGACGCTTCCTACCTCCAGCCAATGGAAGCGCGGTATCGCGTCAGCGGCGCGTCGGCGGCGGGTGTTGAAGCCTATCTGCAGCAGACCTTCGGCATGCCGCCATTGACGTACGTCTGTTGTGGCTGGAGCAATGGCGCGCCCTATTTCTGGCGCCAGCAGCCGGGCAGCGTGAATTACCAGATCGGCATGGGCGTGGAATCGCTGCATCATCCGCGCGGGCAGTGGAGCGCGATTCCCTACTTCGCGGTGACCGTTGCTGTGAACCGGAAAAGCCCGTGATGGCGTACGCTTGGGCACTGACCACTGGCGTACAAGGAATGACAACCATGCCTCCCATGCTGCTCCGCGCTGCTGCCCTCGCGCTCACCCTGGTGATGAGTCCGATGGCCATCGCCGCGTCTCCCGAGCCGCTGCAGCTGCCGCAGGCCGAAGCGCTGACATACTGGAAGCCGGTGGAAGGTACCTTCCGCCCACGACTCAATGTCGATCCGGGGCGTGTGCAGTTCGCGGAAGAGGTGACGGTGGCCTATTCGGTCAACAAGCGCGGCCGGACGTACGACGTAAAGGTGGTGGATGCCAAGCCGTCGACGGCCTTCAGCGGCTGGGCATTGAATGCGGTCAAGGCGATGCGCTTCACGGCCGCGGACAGCAACACCGAGCGCACCCCGATCCGCAGCGAAATGACCGCGCGCTGGAGTGGCAACGGCAAGTAACGCGCTAGGTCGGGACCCGTACCATCTTCGCCATCAGGTGTTCGACCACGCCGGCCGGGTCCGCCGTGCGGCCCACATGTGTGCTGGACATCTGCACCACCGAGCTGCGCTTGGCGGTCAGGAAATGGAAGCGCGCGCGCGCGGGCAGCTGCGCGATCGGGCCGGCGTCGGCATCGCCCCGGCAGATCGCCACGATGGCATCCAGCCACGGCTGCAGCGCTTCAATATCCAGCGCCGGCGCGAAGGCCTGCAGGCGCGCAGCGTCGACCTCGATCGCCGCTTCCAGGTGACGTGCGCCCGGGCAGGACACGATCACGCCGACGTTGATGAACTCCTCGCGTTCCACCCGCGGTACCACGCGGATGACCGCATAGTCATACGTGTGCAGCGTGGGCACGGATGGCCTCCTGCACGAACACCGCACGCACCTTCAGGCGATGCTTCAGGTAGTTGATGTAGCCCTGCCGGTAAGCCTGGGGGCTGTCGAAGGCTGGCTCATCGACCAGCCAGCTGTCCGGCACCAGGCCGACGATGCGCTCGATTTCCGCATCCGGCAGGCGCGCGGCCAGTTCGGCATCCACCTCGGCGATACGGCTGGCGAACGACAGCAGCACGTGGTCGCGGATCAGCACGAAGGGCTTCTCGCAGGCATCGCCGGCGTTGGCCCAGTCGTGATGGAAGTACATCGCCGCACCGTGGTCGATCAGATACAGCTTGCGGTGCCAGACCATCAGATTCGGATTGCGCGTGGTGCGGTCGACGTTGCTGGTGAACGCATCGAACCAGACGATGCGCGAGGCCAGCTCGGCGTCCACCGGCATCGCCGCCGGGTCGTAGTTGATCGCGCCGGGCAGGTAATCCAGGCCCAGGTTCAGGCCTTCGCTGGCGCGGATCAGGTCCTGGATCTCCGGGTCAGGCTCGGTGCGGGCGAACTCGCTGTCCAGCTCCACGAACAGGATCTCCGGAATCGGCAGGCCCACCGCGCGCGCCATCTCGCCCGCGATCAACTCGGCAATCAGCGCCTTCGGCCCTTGGCCGGCACCACGGAACTTGAGCACCGCCATACCGTCGTCGTCGGTCTCGACCACGGCGGGCAATGAGCCACCTTCCCGCAAGGGGGTGATGTAGCGGAGGGCATGGACGGTACGCATGTGCGCATTCTAGCGTGGCCCACGCGTGGGTTGCGCCGGGCGATGCCCGGCGCCGCCCGTGTCCTCAATGCGACAGCGCGCTGCGCTGCTGCTCCTGCACCTGCTGGCGCGTCTGTTCCTGCGAGGCGTGGTCGGCCTGACGCTGGTTGACGAGGGCGAGGCTGTCCAGGCTTTCCTGCACCGGCCGCTGCGCGGCTTCAGCGGTAGCTGCCGATGCGCGCAGTGACGCAGGATCATCCAGCGCGCCCTTCACCACGAACACGTTCTGTGCCGCGGCGACATCTCCCGCCTGGCGGCTGAGCACCACATGATCCACGCGGTCCAGGCCGTTCTCGCGGGCCAGCACCAGCAGGCTTGCGCTCAGGCGTTCACTGGAGGCGTCGAAGCTGCGGCCGTTGGCGGCATCCAGCTCTGCCACCTTGCCGCGGATCTGGTCGTGCAGGGCACGGTCGTTGCCGCCCGCCAGCGACGCAGCGTGGGCCTCGACCGAGGGAGTGGCGGTCGCCTGCGCGGTGATGGGCACGTGGGCGTAGGTACCCTCGGTGTGGTCGAAATAATGCAGCGTGGACGGCGAAGTGCTGGTATCGAAGTAGGGCTGTCGTGGCGGCGTGCCCTCGCCCAGATACAGGCCGTTCTGTTCCAGCAGGCTTTCCTGCAGGCCCAGCTGTGCCATGTTCACCGACATCCTGCTGATGCCATCGGGTGATGGGTTCCTGGCCTCTTCCTCGCAGGCGCGGCTGATGGCAGAGGCAGCGTAGAAATTCTGGTAGTCAGAATTGCCATTGGGCCCCAGCCCGGACGACACGCCTTCGTCGTAGTAGTGCTTGCCCATGCCCTCGATATTGGCAGCGGTGGCGGTCATGCTCAGGTCTGCGTTGAGCGTCAGGTCCGGATGCGCGGCGTAGGTCATCGGCGGCCCGGGCTGCACGCGCACGAACTCGTTTGCACGGGTACTTGCGTTGTATACATCCTCCAGCGTGGCGTCCGGGTTGGCGGTCTTGACCATGCCGACCAGTGCATTCCAGCCCTCGATGTTCGCCGATGCCTCGTCGCGCCGGTTGGCTGCGAGCAGGGTGCCGATGGCCTGGGTGTAGTCGTGGGTCGAATCGCGCGCGGCAATGTCTGCAATATCGGATTCAAACTGCTCGTAGGCCCGTTCGGTCGCTGCATCATTGAGCCCATGCTGGATCTCATGGCCCAGGACGAAGGTCAGCTCTGCAGCATCGTGCTTGTCCGCGGCTGCCAGCGTGGACAGACTGGATGCCGGCAGGCGGATGGCCTTTGCGCCGCTGACGTACTCGCCGCCCACATTGCTGTCGGCGGGCAACAGCTCGAAGCGCTGCAGATGACCGGCGGTGATGGCCAAGTCGACCTGGGTTGCCAGCGCCGGAGAATTGGCAATGGCCTTGCGAAGGTTGTCGACCTGATCGGCCGTTACATCGGGTTTTCCTGCAAATTCGGTCAGCAGGCGTTCCGTATCCGCTGAAAGCGTAGGCATGGTGCGGTGCTCCTTACTGCACGGTCACAAGGCGGACGCAGGCATGCGCCGGCTTGCCAGACGGGGTTGCATCCTCAGCCATCGTGTCGACCTTGATGGTCAGATCCGGGCGATCGAAACGGTCATGGATGACCCGGCCGTGCTCGCCGCGGATGGTGTCGCGCTTGAAGCCCGCGGCCTGCAGACCCGAGGCGAACTGGTCGAAGTCGACCTGGCAGATCGCCGTTGCGTTGGCTTTGCGGTCGGCGGTGGTGTCGATGAAATTGAGATCGAGACGCGCATCGGCGGCGCCAGCCTTCTGGACCTCGAGGCCGTAGCTCCATTCCGGCGTCAGCGTGCCGCCATAGCCGAAATGCCCCGGGCCGAAACGCTGCGCGGGCGCCCGCATGGCCTGCGATACCCGTTCAAGGGTCAGTTCACGGGTGGAGGTGGTGTCCTTGATCAGATCCAGCAGGCGCAACAGCAGTTGGTCTGCGCTGAGCGCAGAAGGCGTTGCGGCGTCGGAGGCGGTCGATGCCATGGTAACGGGTCCTTGAGAAGTCGACGAACGATCAGTCGCGTGTGTGCAGGCGCAGAGCGAGGCCGAACATAGGGCGATTGCCCATGGCCGTGTGAATGCGTACCCAAACATAAGCGTTCCCTGCATGTTGAGCGCTGACCCTAGTTCGGGTCAGGTGAATCACAGGTTAAATGCAATTGACGATTGTTGGAACCGGGGCAGGGCGCTTCGGGCTCGGATGTTTGCTGCAAGCGGAGTTGCCCGGCCCGGATGTCATGGGATTTTCTTCACTTCGCCATTCCGTGAGCGGTGGCAGCATCCAACCGTGTAGACGATCAAGCGCAGTCGTAGCCTTGCGTAGCAGGCATCCCTGCCGCTTTCCCGTGACCGAAACGCACCAGCTCGTTTTCCGCACATTGCGCAGCGTTGAAGGTGGTCCTGCGAGGCCACTCCCCCGGCAAGGAGGCCCGCGATGCACTGTCTTGTTCACGCGTACCCCTACCGCATCAGCGACCGGCCTGTTGCCCAGGCCAAACGCGCTGGTGTCGGCGAACATGCTGAAACCGCTGCTGCGGTTCATGCAGCCTCAGACACAATTCTTCCGTGAGTTGAGCACCGAGGGTTGGCTCTGCATCGCGCAGTGCGCAGAGCCGCTACATGCATGCGAGTCGCCCCACGACGCTGCTTTGTTCGCAGCACTGGGCGCGCATCTCGTCCACGATGTCCACGCAGGCTTCCGAGGTGCACGATGAGCAACGAATCGAGAGGAGCCCTGCCGCCCCTGGATCTGGATGATGCCAAGGCCGCGCAGATGATTGGCAAGCTGGTACTGGTGGGCGTTACCCGTTTTGGTGGCGATGGCCAGGTGCAGGGGCTGGAACAGTTTGCCGGCACCGTGCTGCGGGTCAGTGCCGAAGAGGGGCTGGTGCTGGCCGATGGCGATGACGGACATGAGCGCTACCTGCCGCCGATGCTGGACCAGTACCTGCCGGCCGCGCCGGGTGAGTACCAGTTGCGGTCCAGCGGGGTGACGGTGATCGATCCCGATTATCTGTCCACCTGGGAGCTGCACGCACGGCAGTAACCGAGGGGTATCCAGGGAAGGGGCCGGGCCATGCAGGGCCACGCTTTGCAGGATGGGGCGACTAGCCCTTCCGGCCCATTTGCCGGTGGGCCGGGGATGTTAGATTCGGCCCATGCCCGCAGTGCGGGTACCCAACTCACTCCCAGGGGAAAAGGATGCTCATCCGTCGTACCTCTCTGGCGGCGGCCGTTGCCGTTGCCACGCTCGGCCTGCTGGCCGCCGGCCCGGCCTTCGCCGACTACGCCAAGCCGCCGGAACATCTGCTCAAGGTACTCAAGGCCCCGCCGCCGCCAGCACCGAACATCGACCCCAGCGGGCAGCGGCTGCTGCTGACCACCGCGCAGACCTATCCGTCCATCACCCGCGTGGCCCAGCCGTACCTGAAGCTGGCCGGCGTGCGCCTGGAACCGAAGAACCGCAGCCGCCACGACACCCCCGGCGGCTATGGCATTCCGGCCTGTGTGGCCGACTTCACCCTGGTCGAGATCGCCAGCGGCAAGAGCACCAAGGTCAACCTGCCGCAGGGCTGCGCCGGGGCCGCGCAGTGGTCGGCCGATGGCAGCCGTTTCGCCTTCCAGAATGCGGTCGACACCAGCGTGCAGCTGTGGGTGGGCGACGCCGCCACCGGCCAGGTGAAGCAGGTGCCGAATGTGCAGCTGAACCCCATTTTCGGCAGCACCGTGCAGTGGCTGGGTGGCAGCCAGAGCCTGCTGGTGAAGCTGGTGCCGGCCAACCAGGGGCCGGCGCCGTCCAATGGCGGCACGCCCACCGGTCCGGACGCGCAGGAGTCGCTGGGCAGCAGTGGCGAGAGCAGCACCTATGAAGCGCGCGACACGCTGACCAGCGTGCACGATGAAAAGCTGTTCGCCTATTACGGTGCCTCGCAGCTGGCGGTGGTCGATGCCGCTGCCGGCAGCGTGCGCCCGGTTGGCCAGCCGGCGCTGTACAACGACGTCAACGCCGCACCCGATGGCGTGCATGTGCTGACCGAAACCCTGAAGGCACCGTTCTCGCATGCGGTGACCTACCAGCGCTTCGCCAACGATGTGGCCGTGCTGGACCTCGGCAATGGCCGCAACACGGTGCTGGCCAGCCTGCCGCTGGCCGATCGCGTGCCGGTACACGGCGTGCCGGAAGGCCCGCGCGGTTACGACTGGCGCTCCACCGATCCGGCCACCCTGGTCTATGCCGAAGCGCTGGACAAGGGGGACTGGAAGGTGAGCGTGCCGCATCGTGATCGCGTGCTGATGCTGAAGGCGCCGTTCACCGGCAAGCCGGTGGAAATCGCCCGCACCACGCAGCGTTTCGAGGGCTTTGCGTGGTCGGCCGACCCGGCTGTGTCGTTCCAGTTTGAGAACGACGAGAACCGCCACTGGATGCAGGCCCGCATCGTCGATGTGGACCAGCCGAAGAAGGAAGGGCGACTGCTGTGGGACATGTCCAGCGATGAGCTGTATGGCAACCCGGGCAACCTGGTGTTCAAGCGCCTGCCCAGCGGTGCGCCGGTGGTGCGCCAGGAGGGCAACACCGTGTTCCTGCGCGGGCAGGGTGCGTCGCCGCAGGGCGACCGTCCGTTCCTGGACGCGCTCAACCTGGATACGCTGAAGAGCGAACGCCTGTTCCGCAGCGATGCGGATGCCTATGAGCAGGTCATCGGTTTCAGTGCCACGCCGGGCCATCTGGTCACCTGGCACCAGTCGGTGATGGACCCGCCGAACGCGTTCGTGCGTCTGCTCGGTGAGCGCATCGCCGATGCCAGGGCCGGCGAAGCGCAGTTCGAGTCCAGGCCCACCGCGTTGACCAAGCTGGTCGACCCGACCCCGGAAGTGCGGCAGATCCAGAAACGCCTGGTGACCTACAAGCGCGCCGATGGCGTGGACCTGTCGTTCACCCTGTACACGCCGCCGGGCTACAAGGAAGGCCAGCGCGTACCGGCGATCCTGTATGCGTACCCGGCCGACTTCGCCAATGCCGCGCAGGCCGGGCAGGTGTCCGGTTCGCAGCAGACCTTCACCCGTCTGCAGCCGTACCGCCTGATGCTGCTGGCCGGCTACGCGATCATCGACAACGCCTCGTTCCCGATCGTCGGTGACCCGAAGAACGCCTACGACACCTATCTGGAACAGCTGGAAGCCGACGCCAAGGCGGCGGTGGACAAGGCCGTGGAACTGGGCGTGGTCGATCGCAACCGCATCGGCGTGACCGGCCACAGCCATGGTGGCCTGATGACTGCCAACCTGATCGCCCACACCGACCTGTTCAAGGCCGGCGTGGCGACCAGTGGTTCGTACAACAAGACCTTTACCCCGTTCGGCTTCCAGAACGAGCGCCGCTCGGTGTGGCAGGCGCAGGATGTGTACCTGAAGGCCTCGCCGTTCTTCTACGCCGACAAGATCAAGCTGCCGCTGCTGCTGGTCCATGGCGAGGACGATGCCAACCCGGGCACCGAGCCGTTCCAGTCGCGCAAGCTGTACCAGGCGATCCGTGGCAATGGCGGCACCACCCGCTTGGTGATGCTGCCGAACGAGCCGCACTGGTACACCGCGCTGGAATCGAATGAACAGCTGGTCTATGAAATGCTCAACTGGTTCGACACTTACGTGAAGAACGCGAAGTAATCCGGCTAGGCCGCCCTCCGGGGCGGCCTTTCTGTTTCAGGCGTCGTGTAGCGCCCAGCGATGCCCGGTTGCTTCTACAGGATCACCGCATGCTCCATAGAACCTGCTTTCCAAGGAGCCTCATGAAGGCGTGGTTTCTCGTTGTCGTGGCCCTGTGTCCCGCCGCCATGGCTACTGCAGCCGATGGGCCCATGCGCATCGATGTGGCCTACGAATGGTCCGGCTGGGGAGGTGTTTCGGAGCACTGGCGCATCGAGCGCGATGTACGTGGAATCACCACGCGTGTTCGTGTCACAGATTCGGCGGGAAATCAGGAATTGCCCAATCAGGTATTGCCGGCCGCTGCCGTCGAAGCGTTCGAGGCGGCTATTGGTGCTGCCCCGCTGTCCAAGGAGGCCGCGATCAGTCTGATTGCCGCCCGCCTTGATCGCGCCGCGATGCTGGAGTTGGATCCGAAACTGAGGTCAGTGCCTCCGGCATCGTGCACATTCGCCGATCAGCAGGCGTGGGCCCGTCGGACGTTGACTGTCCAAGGGCTGCAACAGCGGGTGCGGCAGCACTTCAAGGGGGAAGGCGTGGCGTGGACTGACGATTATCCGGTGATGTCGGTGACAGTGCGCCGCCAAGGCAAGCCTGATGTGCTGTTCCTGTCGAGATCGCAGAAGGCGCTGATGCTGCCATGGAAGCAGGTGTCAACTGGGCAGGAAGATCAGCAGACCCTGGCGCTCGCGCCGGATCAGTGGCGCCCTGCGCTGAGTGACGCGTTGACCCGGTTGTTGCCAGAAGGGGAGGCCACACGTGCCCGCTTCAAAAGAACCTGGCTGCAGCATCGCTTGAAGCAGGAGCTTGCGCTGGAGGCATTGAAGTGCACGACCGGGCCATGAACAGGGGACTTGAACTGCGATGGCACAGCCGGCGCCAGTATCCCCCTGTGGGTGTTGCGTAACCATCTGTGATGCAGGCATGGACCGGCCACAAAGCTGCGGTACGCTGCGCATCTGATGTCCGCTACGGGTTCGCTCCATGAAGGCCTTCATCCTCGCCGTATCGCTGTCGATGTCCGTTGTTCCGGTCGCTGCATTCGGCCAGCCGCTGCCCGGTGAGCTGGCGGCGCTGGGCATCACCCCCGGCATGCCCTATACCAAGGCCAAGCGCCTTCTTGATGCCGCAGGATGGCAGGCGAGCCCGCCACGCGACGCGCCCGAAGCACTGGAGGGTTTCCCGGAAGTGGGCTGCCAGAAGGGCGGCAGCAACTGCAGCAGTACTTTCGCCAAGGATGGGCAGCAGGTCGCTCTGCAGGTGGGAACCACATTGGCGGGTCAGCCCTTCGTGCAGGGCGGCCGCTGAGCGCGATCCGCGCTCATCCCAGCGGCAGGTTATCCAGTGCGCGCGACATCCGATCGTGCAGGTCGCGCACGCGTTCGGCCTTGGCGTCCACACGTCGCTCATCGCCGAAGCTGCGCACATAGGCGCATGCGGCGAAACCGGCACTTTCCCTTTCGTATTCAGCAATCCAGGCCAGGCGGTCGGGGTTGCTGGCCTGCTCGGCCGACCAGGCCGCCACCGGTGGACGGATGCGCGCGATGATGCCAAGCCGCCACGGTTTCGGTGTCAGCCGTGCACGGAAGCAATGCTGCAGCGTGCACATGCGTGCATACAACGTGTCGGTTCCCAGAGCCTTGAAGAAGGCATGCACCTGTGCATCCTGCGGTTCGAACGTGGCATGCATCGCCAGCACGCGCAGCCCGGCCGGGGTGCGGTAGGCACGCAGATGCCAGTCGGGATGGTGTTCGACGAAGGCCTGTACGCGCTGCAGCGCGAGGCCTTCGACGCCACCGGACCGGGTCAGCCGGCGCTTGCGCCGCTGTGACATGATCTGGTTGACCACCACCATCGCGATGCCGCCGGCCGCCAGGCCGATGTTGAAGTTGCCCAATGCAACGCCGATCAGTGCGCCGGCTGCCAGCAGCCCGAGTGCGCCGAACAGCGGCAATGCGCAGCCTGATGGAGTGGGCACGTGGTCGATGTCGGCAAACAGGACATCGGGGGTGTTCAGGCACAACGCGCCGTAGCTGTTGCGGGTGACGATGACATCATCCCTGCGCTGCACGATCTGCTCGCGGATCGGGATGCCCTCGACACCGTAGTTGGTTCGTCGCTCGCGACGCGGCACGGACTGGCCGCTGAGGATGTCATCGAGCGCTTCGCGTGCACGCGCATCGGCGTGGGCCTGTGCGGCATCCTGGTCGTCGTCGGACCAGCCGAATCGGCGTACCACCACCGGCCGGCCCTTGTACCTGTCCTGCAGGCGGGCTTCGGCCCAGTAGGCTGGAACGATCATCATCCTGTCTTCCCCTTGCGTCCATGGCAGCCGGTCGCCGCGAGTCTGGCACAGCAGGGGAGGGCGTTGCACGATACGGCAGCGCATGCGCCGGCACGGTGATAGATTGCGCGCTTCGCGTGCACTCCACCAAGGACGGAGCCATGTTCGTGTCGTTGCGTTGCCTGCTAGCCCTGGCTCTCGGCGGGGTGGTCGGCACCACCCAGGCGGCGGTGCCGGGACCGGAAATCCTGACCTCCGACGCCACCCGCTTCTACGCGCTGTACGACGCGGCCGGTGGCAAGCCCAGCGTGGCCCAGTTGGGGCAGTATCTGGCACAGGGCACGCCGAGCCTGGCCCAGTTCGCGGAGCTGCGCCGGGTGACCGCCGAGCGCATGGCCGAGGCGATGGCGCGCGAGCCTGCGGTGTATGCCAATGGGCGGGCCTGTCTGGCGGAGTTGCCGGCGGTGCGGCAGCGACTGGTGCAGGTGTTCGCCAATCTGCAGGCGATCTACCCGCAGGCGAAGTTCCCGCCCGTGGCGATCGTGGTGGGGCGCGGCAAGCCAGTAGGCATGACGTACCCGGACGGGGTGGTGATCGGCCTGGAAGCGCTGTGCGCGGCCGACTTCATGAACGCCAATGCGCAGGACCGCTTTGTGCACGTGATCGCGCACGAGTACGTGCATATCCAGCAGACCGGCGTGAGCGAGTACGAAGCGGGCGACCCGCAGGCGACGGTGCTGCGCGAGTCGCTGGGCGAGGGGATCGCCGAGTTCATCGCCGAACTGATTTCCGGCAATGTCGGCAATGGTCGCCACGCTGGATGGACGCGGGGCAGGGAAGTGCATATCGAAAGCGCGTTCGCGCTGGATATGGACAGCACCGATCTGAAGCCCTGGTTGTACAACTACACGCCGGGTTCGCAGGAGCCCTACGACCTCGGTTACTGGGTGGGCTATCGCATCGCAAAGGCGTATTACCTGCAGGCCGACAACAAACGCGATGCTGTGCGTGCGCTGATCCAGCAGGACAACCCGAAGGCGATCCTGCAGGCCAGTGGCTGGACGCCGGGTATGTGGATGCCGGCCAAGGTGACCGGTGTGGCGGCAAGGGCGGCTGCATCGGCAAAGTGACCCTTCGCAGACCGCGCTAGACTGCCCGTGTCGACAGCGGAGGATGCTCATGCGCAGGATGGTTTCAATGGTGTGGCTACCGGCTGGTCTGCTCATGGCAACGCTGGCCACGCCAGGGATGGTGCAGGCGGCCAGCACTCCGCTGCTGACCAGGCCGGTCGAACAGCTGCAACCGGACGAGGTGCGTTTCATGCAGCAGCGCCTGTCCGACTGGCCACAACTGCAGAAGTACCGCGCGGCCAATGCCGCTTTACCCGCGCCACGGGCCGGCCAGTCACGCGTGGTGTTTTTTGGCGATTCAATCACCGAAGGCTGGGGTGCGGACGGCAGCAGTAGCTTCTTCCCGGGCAAGGGCTACATCAATCGTGGCATCAGCGGGCAGACCACCGCGCAGATGCTGGTGCGCTTTTCGCAGGATGTGCTGGCGCTGCGCCCGAGCGTGGTGGTGATTCTGGCCGGCACCAATGACATCGCCGGCAACACCGGTCCGGCCACGCAGGCGATGATCGAGGACAACCTGCAGGCCATGCTGGACCTGGCGAAGGCGCATGGCATCGCGGTGGTGCTGGCGTCGGTGCTGCCTGTCAGCGAGTACCCGTGGATGCCGGGCATCACGCCTGCGCCCAAGGTGCGTGCATTGAATGCTGCGCTGAAGCGCCATGCCGACGCACGGGGTCTGGTCTATCTGGACTATTACGCAGCGATGACCAACCGTGCCGGTGGACTGGATGCGCAGTTGGCATCCGATGGCGTGCACCCGACGGCGAAGGGCTATGCACTGATGGCACCGCTGGCCGAGGCAGCGATCACCCATGCCCTCAAGGATGGGCAACCGAAAGCCGATAATTGAGGTCGAAAAGGTCAATTGTTGGCGTAATCGGCCTGGAGGATGATGCTTGGCCGCTACAGAATATCCAGCTTCGAATTGGTAAAAGCGATGGCCGGTGTTTCCACCACAGTGATAGAAGCAGTGGCTACCGCAGTTTTCAAACGCGGTCCTTCGCTTGTGACCGAGATTTATTCGGCACCAGGCGACAACCTTCAACGATTCGAAAGTGCTGACGAACTCTGCAGTTATGCGGAGTCACTTCGGCATGTGAGAGGAGGGACACTGTTTGTTGGTGTTCAGTACCCTGAGATGGGAGGCGTGGTCAGTACCCGGGAATATGAGCTGACCAAGGGCCCAGACAGCGGGAAGCTGCGCTCGCACGCGGGAGGTTGGGGGTTGATACATGTGCTTCTGCCCGTCAGCCGGGATGCCAGCAGCACTGCAAGGATTTACGTCATTTCCGAGCGTTCTGCCCTTGGGAGGGAGCGAGGTGGCGTGCGCTTCAGTCCGGTGAGGGATTGGAACTGGAAGGCAATTGAGTCGCACGCGCGAAGATTGAAGCGCGTTCTGAAGGAAGCTGTTTGAGGGCTTGCCACTGTGGGTGCCTGCCAGCGGGCATTATTTTTCGAATGACAGGGTGGCCAGCAGCCACTCACAGAACCGCATCACCAGCGGATCGCGGGCGCTGTCCTCGTGCAGCAACCAGCTCCAGCGCGGTCCGCGCACATAGGCCTCATCCAGCGGCTGCAGCAGACCCTGCGCGCGTGCCGGTGCGGCCAGCAGTTCGCTGACCAGTGCGATCCCCAGGCCCTGGCAGGCGGCATCCAGCAGTTGTCCTGGCTCGGAGAAATTCAGGCCTTCGCGCTGCTGGCCGACGTCGGCGCCGCCCTGCACCTGCCACTGGCTCCAGTCCATTTCGCGCTCGCCGTGCAGGGTGCTGCGCTCGGCAGCCGGTAGCGCCAGCACGCTGGGGTGGCAGGCCGGATACAGCCGGTCCTGCAGCAGTACGCGATGCTCGCAATGCGCCTGTGCCTGCAGATCATCGCGGATGCTGATGTCCAGTGTCTGCGCGGTCATGTCCGGCGCTTCTTCGCTGGTCAGCAGCCACAGATCGGCCTGTGGATGCTGGCGGCGGAAGTCGCCCAGTCGCGGGACCAGCCAGTGGCGCGCGAAGGCGGGGCTGGTGTTGACGATCAGTTGATTCGGCTTGCGGTACTGATCGAGCCGACGGATGCCACTGGCCAGTTGCCGCAGCAGCGACTGCGTGGTTTCCAGCAGGTCGATGCCGGCATCGGTGAGGGTTACGCTGCGGCCCTGGCGGAAGAATAGCGGCTGTTCCAGGGAGTCCTCCAGCCCGCGGATCTGCTGGCTGATGGCCGACTGGCTCAGGTGCAGTTCCTCGGCGGCACGATGGAAGCTGCCGAGCCGGGCGGCAGCCTCGAAGCCGCGCAGGGCATTCAGCGGGGGCCAATGCTTGAGCATGATCGATAAGTCTGACTAATCGTATTTCCCCAAAATCTATCGTTTGTTCTCATACATCTGCAAGGACAAAATGGGTTTGTCGCGCATCAGCCGGTGCGCCTGAATCGATCAGCTGGACTTCTTGGTCCACCTCTGGAACCTGTCATGTCTACCCGACGCCATTTCATCACCCAACTCGCCGCAACCGCCGGCCTGGGCGCCCTGGCCCCGCTGGGTCTGGCCGGACTGCCCGCCCGTGCCCGTGCCGCTGCACCGGCCGGGTGGCAGATGCCCGATGAGCACGGTCCGCAGGAACGCGTCTTCCTGGCCTTCGCTGCACAGCCGCGGGTATGGGGCGCGCAGGCCGATGCCGTGAACAATGCCGTCGCCCGACTGGCGCGCACCATCGCCCGCCATCAGCCGGTCAGCGTGCTGTGCTGTCCTGCACAGCACCGGCAGGCGCAGGAGCGCTGCGGCAGTGACAACATCGAATTCCTCGACGTGCCGCTGGACGATATCTGGGTGCGTGACTACGGCGGCTGTTTCGTTACCGATGGCAAGGGCGAGCTGGGCCTGGTCGACTTCAACTTCAATGGCTGGGGCGGCAAGCAGAGTGCGCGCAACGACGGTGCAGTAGCACCGTGGCTGGCGCAGATGAGCGGCGCGACGCTGCTGGAAAGCGATCTGGTGGGCGAGGGCGGTGGCATCGAAGTTGATGGACACGGCACCGCGATCCTGACCGAAAGCTGCTGGGTGAACCGCAACCGCAATCCGGGCTGGTCACGCGCGGATATCGAAGCGGAGTTGAAGCACCACCTGGGCCTGCGCAAGGTGATCTGGTTGCCCGGCATCGCTGGCGAAGACATCACCGATGCGCACGTGGATTTCTACGCACGCTTCGTGCGCCCCGGCGTGGTGATCGCCAACCTGGACAACGACACCGAATCGTACGATTACGATCTGACGCGCGAGCATCTGCAGATCCTGCGCGAGGCTACCGATGCCGACGGTCGCAGGCTGCAGGTGCATACGCTGCCGCCGCCGCTGGGCGGGCGCGACAACGTGCACACCCGCGACAACGATGATCTTGCCCGCGGCTACATCAATTACCTGCCGATCAACGGTGCGGTGATCGCACCGCAGTTTGGTGACGCGAAGGCCGATGGTTACTGCCGTGAACTGTTGGAAGACCTGTATCCCGGTCGCACCATCGAGCAGGTGGATATCGATGCGATTGCCGGCGGTGGCGGCGGCATCCATTGCGTGACCAAGAACATGCCGCGGGTGTAGTGCACCGGCGCGGCGGCGCTGCGATACAGTGTCTGCCGAGCCGGCCGCGCATGGTGGCCGCCGCGGACGACGAGGCAGGGAATGCAGAACGGAATCGGCAGCAGGCTGCGCTTGGCCGGCGTGGCCACGGTACTGATGCTTGCAGGTCAAGCGAACGCGATCGCTGCACCTGCAGCGTCAGCGGTTACACGTGAAGCGGTGGATGGCGTTTCCCTGAGCGAATGGACCGCCCGTTGGTGGCGCTGGGCCAATGCGCAGAGGGTGGCGCCCTACATGGATCCCGACGGCCGCCTGTGCGAACTGGGCCAGGAGGGACCGGTCTGGAACCTGGCAGGGACCAATGGCCGCTTCCAGCCGCGCAGGCAGTGCGTAGTGCCCGAGGGCAGACACCTGTTGCTGCCCATCATCAACATGGCCAGCTACCAGACCGGGGAAGACGTAACCTGCGAGGAGTTGCAGGCCGGCGCGGCGATCAACAACGACTCTCTGGTCAGCGCTGTGGTGCTGCTGGACGGGCAGCCGCTGGGTGACATGCGCCTGCACAGGGTGAAGAGCGAAGGTTGCTTCCGCCTGGATCCGGACGACGACGATTCGCGATTGGCGGCAGCCGATGGTTACTGGCTGATGCTCAAACCACTGACGCCCGGTCGGCACACCGTGAGCGTCGGCGCCAACTACGGCGCGCCCGAAGGTGGCGCGTACAGTCAGATGCGGCAGACGTTCGAGTATGTGTTGCATGTGGGCGGCCGCACGCAGATCACCCTCGTGACCCACACGATGCCGGAGGCGTCCGCTCCCTGATCTGCGCGCCCGGGGTCAATCATGGTCCTGCTTCAACGCCAGATCGGCAGCCAGCAGTGCCTCGGCTGCCGCACTCAGGGCCGGCGAGGGCGGAGCAACCACGCCGATCGATTCCATCATCTGCGGCATGCCGACGAACTGTCGCGCGCGGCGGTCGTAGATGCCGGTGATCAGCAGTGCACGCGTCGCGGTTTTCTGCTCCGGGCCGATCAGCACGCGCTGCTCCATGATGCCGCGCGTGCCGACCCAGCCGACCAGCCGCGTTTCCAGGGTGAAGCGCTGGAACGGCTTCAGCTCGCGGCGGAACTGGATGGTGCCGGCGCCAACGATCGGCGCCCACTTCTCACGCAGCGCCACCTTGCCCAGCCCCATGCGCAGGATCAGGTCCAGCCGGCCCAGGTCAAAGATGTTCCAGTAGCGGCCGTTGGTCATGTGCAGGTTGCTGTCCAGGTCGTTGGGCAGTACCCGGAACGACAGGCGCGAGACCCCGAATGGCGCGTCCAGCTTCGGTCGGAACAGGCTGCACAGCAGCAGGTGGAGCAGGCGGAACCAGAGATTCATGGTTATGACGACTGTTATAGAACGGTCGATACGCTAGTCTATGACGACTGTCTTAGCAAGGAGCCTGCCGTGAGCCCGCGATCATCCGATGCCCCCCAGCGTGTGATCGATGCCGCGGCGCAGATGCTCGCGCGGGTGGGCCTCAATGCCACCAGCATCCGCGAAGTAACCAAGCTGGCCGACGCGCCGCTGGGGTCCACCTATCACCACTTCCCGGGCGGCAAGCAGGAGCTGCTGGCACGGGCCACCACCATGGCCGGCGACAAGGTGGAGGCGCTGCTCATCGAGCTGCTGAAGGGCGGTGCAGTGCAGGGGTTGCAGCAGTTCCTGGCACTGTGGCGCGAGCGCCTGCTGCGCACAGGCTTTCGTGCCGGCTGCCCGGTGCTGGCGGCGGCTGTCGAGGAGCCGGTGGAGGCCATGCCGAGCCAGCCGCGTGCGGCGGCCGCTGAAGTGTTCGTGCGCTGGCAGGGGCACTTGGCTGAAGCGTTCGTCGCCGATGGTCACGAACCTGCTGCAGCGAACGGGCTGGCCAGCCTGGTGATCGCCAGCGTGGAAGGGGCGGTTGCGATGAGCCGCGCGCTGCAGGACATCGCCCCGTTCGACCGGGTGGCGGCGCAGTTGTTGAAGGCGGCTGCACCGCCTGCTTGAGAGGCCCGCGGACTACTTGAAGAACATGTAGACCAACCCTGCAAACATGGGCACCAGCACAGCGATAGTCGATGCGACCAGCCAGCGCGCATAGCGGCTGGCCGCATCGGCACCTTGCCTTTTCAGTGCCCAGGCGTGCAGGGGCAAGACCAGTAGGGCCTGCAGGAACAAGGCCGCCACCGCGGCAAGCCAGAGCGCAAATACGCCCAGGCAGCCGTCACTCAAGCAATAAGTGCCGAACCACGAGCCCCAGCCTGCCAAGCCGATCATCGGCAGGAACATGACGCTGGCAACAGGACGGGTGAACTGGGACGCTTGCATGCCGGGGTCGTTCCATTCCGTGGCTGCCCAGAATATAGGATCCGCTCCGTGCTGCGGTTGCCGTGGAACGTGTGGGAACGCGACTGGAGTTGGCCTGTAGACGTGCCCCCACGGCAGGGTAGAATCCAGCCAGCGCAGCCCGCGCGTGCTTGGCAAGGATGTCTGCATGCTGCACCACCTCTCGTTGGGTGTCCGCGATCTGGAGCGTGCAGGTCGCTTCTACGATGCCGTTCTTGCAGCACTCGGTTACCGCCGCGTTTTCGAGGACGACACCGCGATCGGCTATGGCCTGGTCGATGATGAAGACCTGCTCTGCCTGAAGCTGCGCGACGATGCGGCGGCGCCGGGACCCGGCTTCCATCTGGCGCTGGCGGCAACCACGCGCGCGGCCGTTGATGCCTTCCATCGTGCTGCGTTGGAAACCGGAGGCCAGGACAACGGACCTGCTGGCCTGCGCCCGGATTACGGTGACCACTACTATGCGGCCTTCGTGATCGATCCTGATGGCCATCGCATCGAGGCGGTGACCAAGGCGGCGACATGAGGCACGGACGCCAGCCCGTTTCGCTGCCGGGCAGCCGCGACACCGAAGCGATGCGCGCCCGTCGGCAACTGCAGCATCACGGCTGGCCACGGCTGCAGATGGCCCTGATCGTCGTTCTGACCGGCGCCGCAGGATTCCTCGCCTCGCACGTGCTGCGCCTGGCGGGCATGGACGCGATGCTGCTGCGCTATCCCCTGGCCGTGCTGATGGCCTATGGCGTGTTCCTGCTGCTGATGTGGATCTGGATCCGGTGGCGCTGGGATGCGGTGGCCGACGGATTGAGTTCCGGGCCCGGCGGCGGTGGCAGCCAGGGATCACCGTGGAGTGGCAGCGGTGGGCATTCCGGCGGTGGTGGCGCGTCTGCCTCGTGGAGCGAATCCGCAGCGTCCTCCAGCACGAGCGCCGACAGCACGTCGTTGCTGGACGTAGCCGACGGCGAGGCAGGCCTGCCGCTGCTGGCCATTCTCGGCATCATCGCGCTGGTGGCTACGGTGCTCCTGGCCAGTGTCTGGGTGGTCTGGTCGGCGCCGGTGCTGATGGCCGAACTGCTGGTGGATGCGGCCATCGCCGGCGGTCTGTACAAGCGTATGCAGGGCATGCAGGAGCAGGGCTGGTGGCGGCTGTGCCTGTCCCATACGATCTGGCCGCTGCTGGGCCTGCTGGTGTTCTTCGCCGCGCTGGGCTGGCTTGCGCAGGAGCTGGCGCCCGGTGCGGTCAGCCTGATGCAGGTGTTCAAGGCCTTGTAGCGGGATCTGCCACGACGTTGAATTTCAATCACACCCAAGGAGAAGCGCATGGATGTCGCTGCACGCAGTAACAGGAAGTTCGTTCGTTGGTTGATGGTGGCGATGCTCGCCCTGTTGATGCCGTTCGCGGTGCTGGCCCAGTCCGCGCCCGCAGCGGCCCCGCCCACAACGGAGGCGGCCGCAGAAGAAGCCCAATGCCGCGCCTGCACCTATGAACGCATCGGGCACAAGGTCGACATCGGCCTGGTGGCCTTGGTGTCACTGCTGGTGGTTGGCCTGCTGGTGGCCATTTCCCGCGAGTGGGGGACGACCTCGCAGCGCTGGACCTGCCGCACGATGGCGCTGCTGCTGGTGGGACTGGGGGTGGCTCTGCTGTGGTGGGCAGGCAGCATCATCTACCTCGGCTACAACCCCTGGCAGGAGGAGGCCGCTCCGCTGGATGCAGCGTTGACGTCGACGCTGCTCAGTACGTCGCCGAAGTGGCTGGCGGGGCTGTTGATGATGGGCTTCGCGCCCACGGTCTGGCGGCGCAGTGAGCGCCTGCCGTCCTGGCGCATTGCGTGATCCAGGGGGCGCCGGGCCATGTCCGGCGCTCCCGTTACGAATCAATCGAAGCGCCAGCGCACGCCCGCGTACACGCCGCGGCCTTCGCCGGGCGTGGAGCGCGCCACGTCCTTGCCGGCATCGTTGTAACCGGGGGTGACGGTGGCGGCGTAATGGCGGTCACCGATGTTGCGCATTTCCGCCCACAGCTGCCAGCGGCCGCCCGGTGCGTCGTAACCGATGCGGCTGCCGAAGATGAGGTGGCTGCCGGCCCAGTAGCTGTTGGCATAGTCCACTGCGATGCGCGAGGAATACTCGGTGTTCAGTGCTGCATACAGGCCCGAAGCGTGGTCGAAGCGCAGTTCGGCCTGGTACGCATGGCGCGGCAGACCCGGCAGGCGGTTGCTGCCGAAACGTGTGTCATGCCGATAGCGGAAGTCGCTGAAGGTATAGGCCTGGCGCAGGGACAAACGGCCCGGTGCGGCCTGCCACAGGGTGCTGTCCAGACCGGCCTCGATGCCACGGTGTACGGTGGGGCTGGCGTTGTTCTCGGCGATGAACAGGTTCGGCACCGGCTGCAGTTCCACGCTCAGCAGTTCATGGTTCACGTGCGCGTAGTAGCCGGTCAGTTCCCAGCGGCCCAGCGCGTTGTCGCCGCGTGCACCGAGTTCCAGCGTCGTGGCAGTCTGGTTCTGCATTGGTACCGGCGCGCGCTGGCGGCCGCTGGACGGGCCATTGCCCGCACCGAAGTACTGGTTCGAGCCCCAGATCATCGACCACGGATGAGGCGCTTCCACCGAACGGCTCAGGTTGCCGAACCACTGTGTCTGCGGCGTCTGCTGCCAGGTGAAGCCCAGCCGCGGCGCGTAATCCCAATCGTGCTCGCGCAGGCGGCCACCAGTGCTCGGCCAGGTGACCTGCACATCGCGGCGGGTGTTGATCAGTGCAAACCCGGTCTGTACGCGCAGACGGTCATTCACGGCCAGGTTGTTGCCGATGTGCAGCGTGCTGTCGGTGCCGTGGTGGCGGAAGTCGCGCGTGCGGGTGCCGGCGGCATAACCGTTGTTGGCAAAGCGCAGCGACTCGCGCACATCGGCATCCAGGTCGTGGGTAACGCGTAGGCCGATGGTGGTCTCGCTGTCCAGGCCGAACAGCGTATGCCGGCGGCGGTAGTCCAGCGTCGCGTTGAGGTTGGCGTAGTCCAGCTGCTGGCGGTACAGGCTTTCGTTCAAGTCCATCGGATACTTGTGATAGACCAGCCCAGCCTGCAGCGACGAATCCTCGTCGATCTGCAGCGTGGTGACATTGCCCACCCAGGTGCTGCCCGGCTGCGGGCGGCGCGCATCGATGGCCAGGTTGGCCGGGTTCGCCGCGCGCGGATCGTTGCGGATCTGCTCACGGGTCAGGCGCCCAGGTGTTTCGTGGTTGGTTTCGCGGTAGCGCACGAAGAAGCGGGTCTGCAGGTCGGGGGTGATCTGCCAGCCGATGTTGCCCATCGCCCCCTTGCCATCGCCGGACGCGTGGCGCTGGTAGCCGTCGAATTCGGTATCGGTGTAGGCCAGGAAGTAATCGACGTCGCCGCTGACGCCGCCCCAGCTGAGGCCGCGCTTCTGGTAGCCACGGCTGCCGGCTTCGTAGTGCAGCTGCACGCCGGCCGAATCACGGCCACTGCGACTGACGTAGTCGATGGCACCGCCGAGCGCCAGCGCGCCGCGCTCGAAACCGTTGGCCCCGCGCAGCACTTCCACGCGTGAAAGCCACAGCGGTTCCAGCAGCTCGTAGGGCGTGCCGCCAGGGCCGGTCAACGGCAGCCCGTCGATCGACACGGCGATGCCCGAGGCATGCGCGCCCGGGCCACGGTTGATGCCGGAGCCGCGGATCGACACCTTGGTACCTTCGTTGCCCGGTGATTGCGCGCTGATGCCCGGCTGGTAGGCCAGCACGTCGGCGCTGCTGGACAAGCGGCTGTCCGCCTTGGCCACGTCGATCACGTTGCTGGCGCCCGGTACGCGCCTCAGTGCTTCGCGCGCTTGGGCGCTGGCATCGGCGGCAGTGACCTGCACCGCATCCAGTGTGGTGGCCTGTGGCGCGGCCTGGGCGGTAGTGGCGGGGCCGAGGGTTACGGCCAGGAACAACAGCGACGGGGTGGGGCGGTACGGCGAGAGCGGCATGCGGGAATGCTGTAAACCACGAAAGTGGCGCGCAAGTTAACAGTTCGGCGGTGCCGCGTCACCCTCCACCTGCGTATGGCCGCCCGCAGTGTCCCTGTAGAGCCGAGCCCACGCTCGGCTATCGCGCGCAGTGCGGGGTTTCTCCAATCGCAACGAAAAGCTGCCGAGCATGGGCTCGGCTCTAAAGGCTTTACGGCGAAGGCTTCGCCAGCGCCTTCGACTTCGCATACAGCCGATCAGCGGTTTCTTTCTCCCCCAGCGCGGCATGGCACTCGGCCAGGCTGTCCCATGCGTTGGCCGACCCCGGATACAGCTCGGTGTTGAGCGTGAACACCTTCAATGCCTTGCGTGCCCCGAGGCTCTCGCGGATAGCGTAACCATCGGCATTGATCGCACGCTCCCGTTCGCCCGTGGGAACCCCATCGCTGTCGCGCAGCCAGCTACGCATCGCCTGTGTCGCATCGGCGCTTTCATCCAGCGCATAGCCGATCAGCCGCTCGGAAAGCACTGCATGCGGAAACTCCTGCGGCGCGGCCACCGCCATCGTGCTTTCCACCAGCGTGCTCGACCAGACATTGCGGGCGCTGCCGTTGGTCAGGTACACGAACACCCAGTAGCCACTGGCCAGCGTGCCCTTGTAGGCCAGCCGCGCCCGCACGCGGGTGCCGCCATCGTGGCCGACCTGGGTATAGCCGTCGCTGCGGGTGGTGTCCCAGCCGGTGGAGAAGAAGTTGCTGCCGCCATCGGTCAATTTTTGTGGCTGCCACAGCGTTTCGAGTGTTGCCGTACGCACCAGCCTGCCGGTCGCCAGCGCCTGCAGGAAGCGGTTCATGTCAGCCATGGTGGTCTGCAGGTCGGCATGGCCCCAGCCGTAGCTCGGCCACGGATCTTCGTTGGCCGGCTGCAGTTGCCCTTCCTTGCCGATGAAAGGCACCGCTGCGCGCTGCGCCGGCACGCTGGCCGCGCCCCACGAGGTGCTGGGCATCTTCAGCGGTTGCAGGATGCGCTCGCGGGCGATGGCCGGGAAGGGCTTGCGGTAATACGCTTCCAGCAACGCGGTGAGCACCAGGTAGTTGGCCTGCGTGTACTGCACGCGGCTGCCGGTGGTGAACTGCATCGGCGCCGAGCCAGCGACCTTCAGTGCGGCGGCAAGGTCCGGCGCTACGCCGGTGTAACCCTTGCTTATCCAGCGGTTGTCCACGCGGTCGTAGTACTCGCCGATGCCCGAACTGTGGTTGAGAAAGTCGCGCACATGGATCGTCTCCCATGCGGGCGGCAGGTCCGGCACATAACGACTGGCGGGGACATCCAGATCCACCTTGCCTTGGTCCACCAACTGCATCACCAGGGTGCTGGTCAGCAGCTTGGCCATCGACTGCGCGGCGAAGATGGTATCGACGGTGGCAGGTGCGTGGGTAGCGGGATCACGTTCGCCGCTGGCGCCTTGGTAGAGCACCTGGCCGTTGTGGGCGATCAGCACGGCTTGGCCGGCGATGCCGTAGCGCTCGCGGTTGACCTGCAGTTGTGCGTCGAGCTGCGCGGTGAGGTCGCTTGGAACGTCACGCGCTGAAGCGGGCAGGGCGATGGCCAGGGCACAGAGCAATACGGCAGCAAGCGTGCGGTACATCGCGGTGTTCCGTCAGCGGCGATGGCGCATCTTGGTCACGGTGGGAGAGCGGGTCAAGCAGGTAGAGCCGAGCCGATGCTCGGCTGACTTTGGGCCAAGCGTCGTGCACTCGGAAAAAATAGAGCCGAGCATGGGCTCGGCTCTACAGGTAGTTCCGGTAGCGCCGGGCCGTGCCCGGCGACGCTCGATCAGCCCAGAATCCCCGGCAGATCCAGCCCCTTCTCCTTCGCGCATTCAATCGCGATCTCATACCCTGCATCGGCATGGCGCATCACGCCGGTCGCCGGGTCGTTCCACAGCACGCGTGCAATGCGCTTGGCTGCCGCTTCAGTGCCATCGCAGACGATCACCATGCCGGCATGCTGCGAGAAGCCCATGCCGACGCCACCACCATGGTGCAGCGACACCCACGTCGCACCGCTGGCGGTGTTGAGCAGGGCGTTCAGCAGCGGCCAGTCGGAGACCGCATCGGAACCGTCGGCCATCGCTTCGGTTTCGCGGTTCGGCGAGGCCACGCTGCCGCTGTCCAGATGGTCACGGCCGATCACCACCGGTGCTTTCAGTTCACCGTTGGCGACCATCTCGTTGAAGGCCAGTCCCAGGCGATCGCGGTCGCCCAGACCGACCCAGCAGATGCGCGCCGGCAGGCCCTGGAACTTGATCTTCTCGGCGGCCATGTCCAGCCAGCGGTGCAGGTGCGGGTTGTCCGGAATCAGCTCCTTCACCTTGGCGTCGGTCTTGGCGATGTCTTCCGGGTCGCCACTCAGTGCGGCCCAGCGGAACGGGCCGATGCCACGGCAGAACAGCGGGCGGATGTAGGCCGGCACGAAGCCCGGGAAATCGAATGCGTCCTCGACACCTTCTTCCAGCGCCATCTGCCGCAGGTTGTTGCCGTAATCCACGGTCGGCACGCCCAGTGAGTGGAAGCCGAGCATGGCGCGGATGTGGTTGGCCATCGACGCACGCGCGGCCTTCTCCACTTCCTTCGGCGCGGTTACGCGCTTGGCATCCCATTCTTCCACCGTCCAGCCCTGCGGCAGGTAGCCGTTGACCGGGTCGTGTGCGGAGGTCTGGTCGGTCAGCAGGTCCGGCTTCACGCCGCGGATCAGCAGTTCGTCCAGCACGTCGGCAACATTGCCGAGCAGGCCGACCGACAGCGGCTTCTTGGCGGTGCACGATTCTTCGATCAGGCGCAGGGCCTCATCCAGGTTGTCGGTCCAGGTATCCAGGTAGCCGGTGCGCAGGCGCATCTCGATGCTGCTCTTGCGGCACTCCACCGCCAAGCATGAAGCGCCGGCCATCACGGCGGCCAGCGGCTGCGCGCCGCCCATGCCACCCAGTCCGCCGGTGAACAGCCACTTGCCGGCCAGGCTGCCGTTGTAGTGCTGGCGGCCCATTTCCACGAAGGTTTCGTAGGTGCCCTGCACGATGCCCTGCGCGCCGATGTAGATCCAGCTGCCGGCGGTCATCTGGCCGTACATCGCCAGGCCCTTCTTGTCCAGCTCGTTGAAGTGGTCCCAGTTGGCCCAGCGCGGCACCAGGTTGGAATTGGCGATCAGCACGCGCGGTGCATCGGCATGGGTGCGGAACACGCCCACCGGCTTGCCCGACTGCACCAGCAGGGTCTGGTCGTCGTCCAGGCGCTTTAGCGTTTCGACGATGGCGTCGAAGCTCTCCCAGTCGCGTGCGGCACGGCCGATGCCGCCGTATACCACCAGTTCCTGCGGCCGCTCGGCCACGTCCGGGTGCAGGTTGTTCATCAGCATGCGCAGCGGCGCTTCGGTCAGCCAGCTCTTGGCGTTCAGCGTGGTGCCGGTCGGCGCGGCGATGGTGCGGGACGGGTCGTTGCGGGTCATGCGGCGCTCCGGTTCGTAGCGAATTCAAGGCAGGCATTGAGCACCTGCGCCAGGGTGTGGCGCAGCGGTGCGGCGTGGTCGGGGTCGAGCGGGGTGGGCCAGCTGTGCTCGTCCACCTGGTCGGGCAGGGGCTCGTGCATGTAGCCGCGGCAAGCCAGTTCCATCTGCAGGCTGTGCACGCCACCGGCAATGCTGCTGTAGTGGCGGGTGATCCAGCCGCCCTTGAAGCGGCCGTTGCGCACGTGGCTCATGCCGCTGATCTTCAGCAGGTTGTCGACTACATCGCTCAGCGCGTTGTCGCAGGAGGTATCCGGTGCGCCGGACGGCCCGGCAGTGCCGAGGTTGAACTGCGGCAGCTCGCCATCGAACAGGTGCGGGATGTGCGAGCGGATCGAATGCGCGTCGTACACCACCACGGTGCCGTGGCGTGCACGCAGGCGTGCAATCTGCTTGGCCAGCGCGTCGTGGTACGGCGCGAAATAGGTGTCGCGGCGCCGGGCGATTTCTGCGTCGTCCGGCTCGCGACCCGCGTGGTAAAGCGGCTGGTTGTCGAAGGTGGTCAGCGGGCACAGGCCGGTGGTGTTCTGGCCCGGGTACAGCGACACGCCGCTGGGATCGCGGTTGAGATCGATCACCGAGCGCGAGATCGCCGAGCGCACGGTGGTCGCGCCCATGCCACGTGCGAAGTCGTACAGCTCATGCACCCACCAGTCGGCATCGCGACGCGCCAGCCACGGCGAATGGAAGTTGCCGATCAGGTCATGCGGCAGTTCGCTGCCGGTGTGCGGGAAGCTGACGATCAGCGGGGCATCACCCTCGTGCACGGTCAGCCAATCGGGATGGACGCTCATGCCTGCGGCTCCACCGTGGGCAGCAGCTCTACCAGACCCTTGGCCAGTGCACCGCTGCGAACCAGATCGGTCGCGATCACCATGTCCGGGTGGAAGTAGCGATCTTCTTCCAGCGTCGGCACCTGTGCACGCAGGGTGGCACGCACGTTCTCCAGTGCAGTGCTGGAGCGCAGCGGCGCATGGAAGTCGCAGCCCTGCGCGGCGGCCAGCAGCTCGATGCCGATCACGTTGGCCGCGTTCTCGGCCATCTGCATCAGCCGGCGTGCGCCGTGCGCGGCCATCGACACATGGTCTTCCTGGTTGGCCGACGTCGGGATCGAATCAACGCTGGCCGGGTAGGCGCGCTGCTTGTTCTCCGAGACCAGCGCAGCGGCGGTCACCTGCGGAATCATGAAGCCGGAATTCAACCCCGGTCGCGGGGTCAGGAACGCCGGCAGGCCGGACAGCGCCGGGTCGACCAGCATCGCCAGGCGGCGTTCGCTGATCGAGCCGATCTCGCACACCGCCATCGCCAGCATATCGGCGGCAAAGGCCACCGGCTCGGCATGGAAGTTGCCGCCGGACAGCGCCTCACCGGTATCGGTGAACACCAGCGGGTTGTCGGACACGCCGTTGGCTTCGATTTCCAGCGTGGTCGCGGCCTGGCGCAGGATGTCCAGTGCCGCACCCATCACCTGCGGCTGGCAGCGCAGGCAGTACGGATCCTGCACGCGCACGTCGTTGTCGCGGTGCGATTCGCGGATGCCCGAATCCTGCATCAACCTGCGCAGGGTGGCGGCGGTGGCGATCTGCCCACGTTGGCCACGCAGCGCGTGGATGCGCGGATCGAACGGCGTGTCCGAGCCCTTGGCCGCTTCCACCGACAGCGCGCCGGTGACCAGTGCGGCCTGGAACACGGTTTCGATCTCGAACAGGCCAGCCAGTGCGTACGCGGTGGAGAACTGGGTGCCGTTGAGCAGGGCCAGGCCTTCCTTCGCGCCCAGTTCCACCGGCTGCAGGCCAGCACGTGCCAGTGCGTCCACGGCGGGCAGGCGCTCATCGCCAACGAAGGCCTCGCCGACGCCGATCATTACGCTGGCCAGGTGCGAGAGCGGCGCCAGGTCGCCCGAAGCACCAACCGAGCCCTGCGCCGGCACTACCGGCAGCACGCCCTTCACCAGCATGGCTTCCAGCAGCAGCAGCGTTTCCTCGCGCACGCCGGAAGCACCCTGGGCCAGGCTGACCAGCTTCAACGCCATCATCAGCCGCACCACATTCGCCGGCATCGGCTCGCCCACGCCCGCGGCATGCGAAAGCACGATGTTCCGCTGCAGGGTGGCCAGGTCCTCGCGTTCGATGCGCACGCTGGCCAGCTTGCCGAAACCGGTGTTGATGCCATACACCGGTGCGCCCTTGGCGACGATGGCAGCCACCGTCGCAGCGCTGGCGCGCACCGCCGGCAACGCGGCCGGGTCAAGCGACAGCGGCGCACCGCGATACGCCTGCCGCCACTGGGCGAGGGTGACATGGCCGGGGCGAAGAACCAGGGTGTTGCTCATGTGTTGCTCCAGGAGGCAGGCAGGTCGGGCTGTCCGCGCACCACGCGCGCGTGCAGCGGGTTGAATCCAATGCGATAGACCAGGTCGGCGGGCGCGTCGATGTCCCAGATCGCCAGGTCGCAGTCCATGCCGACGGCCAGGCGGCCGATGCGCTCGCCATGGCCCAGCGCGCGCGCCGCTTCACGGGTGAAGCCGGCGATGCATTCGTCCACGGTCAGGCGGAACAGGGTGGCGCCCATGTTCATCGCCAGCAGCGGGCTGGTCAGCGGCGAGGTGCCCGGGTTGCTGTCGGTGGCCAGCGCCAAAGGTACGCCGGCCGCGCGCAGCGCAGCGATCGGCGGCAGGGTGGTATCGCGGGTGAAATAGAACGCGCCGGGCAGCAGCACGGCGACGGTACCGGCGGCCGCCATCGCGGCAATGCCGGCGTCGTCCAGGTGTTCGATATGGTCGGCCGACAGCGCACCGAAACCGGCCGCCAGTTCGGCGCCACGCTGGTTGCTCAGCTGTTCGGCATGGATCTTGATCGCCAGCCCGTGCGCGCGCGCGGTTTCGAAGACCTGGCGTGCCTGTGCCGGCGAGAACGCGATGTTCTCGCAGAAGATGTCCACGGCTTCGGCCAGGCCTTCGGCAGCGATGGCGGGGATCATCACCTCGCACACCTCGTCGGTGTATTCCTGTGCCTCGCGGCCCGGCGGCACCGCGTGCGCACCGAGGAAGGTCGGCACCACGTTCACCCGGCACTCCTCGCCCAATGCGCGGGCCACCTGCAGCTGCTTGCGCTCGTCCTGCAGGGTCAAGCCGTAGCCGGACTTGATCTCGATGGTGGTCACGCCTTCGGCACGCATCGCCAACAGGCGCGGGCGGCTCTCGTGTGCCAACTGCTCTGGCGAGGCTGCGCGGGTGGCGCGCACGGTGGAAACAATGCCGCCACCGGCACGGGCGATCTCGGCATAGCTCACACCCTGCAGGCGCTGCTCGAATTCGTTGGCACGGTTGCCGGCGTAGACCAGGTGGGTGTGGCAGTCGATCAGGCCCGGCGACATCCAGCGGCCTTCGCCGTCGATGCGGGTGGTCGGCTGCAGGTGGGCATCGCTGCCGGCGGGGCCGACGTGCACGATGCGGCCATCGGTGGCGGCCAGTACTGCATCGCGCAGGACTCCCAGTCCCTCGCCATCGAGGGTCATCAGGTGGACGTTGGACCAGAGGGTATCGACGTGCATGGCATCCACAACGCGGCTGTGCTTATATGTCTATACAATATAGGCGTCCAATTCGGGTTGTCCAGCCATGTCCGATTCGCGTTTCCCGCACTCCTTCCATGCCGCCCACGCCCTGCTGGCCGACGGCTGGGCCGCCGATGTCCGCCTGCAGGTGCAGGAAGGGCGCATCGCGGCGGTCACGCGCGGGCAGGCAGCGCAGGACGGTGACACCCGCGTGGGCATCCTGGTGCCGGGCCTGCCGAACCTGCACAGCCACGCCTTCCAGCGCGGCATGGCTGGGCTCACCGAGATCGGCGGCGGCGACGGCGACAGCTTCTGGAGCTGGCGCGAACTGATGTACCGCTTCCTGGCCCATCTGCGCCCGGACGCGGTGCAGGCCATCGCCGCCCAGGCCTACATGGAAATGCTGGAAAGCGGCTTCACCCGCGTCGGCGAATTCCACTACCTGCACCACGATGCCGACGGCCGCGCCTATGCCAACCGCGCCGAGATGAGTGCGCGGATCGCGGCGGCGGCCGATCAGACCGGCATCGGCCTGACCCTGCTGCCGGTGTTCTATGCGCATGCCGATTTCGGTGGGGCAGCGCCGAATCCGGCGCAGCGCCGCCTGATTCACGATGTGGACGGTTTCGCGCAGCTGCTGGACGCCGCCAAGCCGGCACTTGCCGCGCTGCCGGATGCAGTGCTCGGCATTGCCCCGCACAGCCTGCGCGCGGTCACCGGCGACGAGCTGAGCGCGCTGCTGCCGCTGACCGATGGCCCGGTACACATCCATATCGCCGAGCAGGTGCGCGAGGTCGAGGCCTGCCTGGCATGGAGTGGCATGCGCCCGGTGCAGTGGCTGTACAACCATGCGCCGGTGGATGCACGTTGGTGCCTGGTGCACGCCACCCACATCACCGACGACGAGCGTGCGCAGATGGTTGCCAGCAACGCCGTGGCCGGCCTGTGTCCTATCACCGAAGCCAACCTGGGCGACGGCCTGTTCCCGATGCAGGCCTTCGCGCGCGAGGGCGGGCGCTTCGGCGTCGGCTCCGATTCCAACGTGCTGATCGATGCCGCAGAGGAGCTGCGCCTGCTGGAATACGGCCAGCGCCTGACCCTGCGGGGTCGCAATGTGTTGGCCGCGGATGCCGGTCGCAGCACCGGGCGCTTCCTGTTTGAAGGGGCGCTGCAGGGCGGTGCACAGGCGCTGGGCGTGGCTGCCGGCCTGCAGGTGGG
This sequence comes from Stenotrophomonas sp. 82F1, assembly GCF_056861525.1. NCBI lineage: Bacteria > Pseudomonadati > Pseudomonadota > Gammaproteobacteria > Lysobacterales > Lysobacteraceae > Stenotrophomonas > Stenotrophomonas sp. 82F1. Next base: position 151,014 of record NZ_JBSPUD010000003.1, on the reverse strand, counting down.
TGCCAGCGCAGACATGGTTGAACTGGATGCCGCGCACCCCGCGTTGCAGGCGCGACACGGTGACGCATGGCTTGACAGCTGGGTGTTCGCCGCACGTAATGGCGCGCTGCGATCGGTCTGGCGCCATGGCCGCCAGTGCGTGGCCGACGGCCGCCACCTGCAGCGCGAGGCCATCACCAGCGCCTTCGCCGCTGCCCTGCGTGGCGTGCTGGGCTGATCGCCTCCCACCATCGAGACCCCACTACGTGAAGGCCAGCAAGTCCGCCACGCTCAACCAGCGCATCCGCAGCGACCTGGAAAGCCGCATCCTCAGCGGGGAGTGGGCGCCGGGCTTCCGTATTCCGTACGAGCACGAGCTGATGGAGCAGTACGGTTGCTCGCGGATGACGGTGAACAAGGTGCTGACCGCGCTGGCCGAGAGCGGCATGATCGAGCGCCGTCGCCGGGCGGGTTCGTTCGTGGCCCGGCAGCCACCGCACCTGGAGCAGGTGGCGCTGGAGATCCCGGACATCGCGATGGAGGTCGGCTCGCGCGGGCATCAGTACGGCTACCGCCTGCTGCAGCGCGAACTGCGCCTGGCCGAGGCAGCCAATGCTGGTGAGGTGGAACTGGCCGGCAGTGAGCAGTTGCTGGCGATGCGCTGCCTGCACCTGGCCGATGGCCGGCCGCTGGCGCTGGAGCATCGTCTGATCAGCCCGGTCGGCGTGCCCGAGGTGCTGGAGGTGGACTTCAGTACCACCGCGCCGGGCAGCTGGCTGCTGCAGAACGTGTCGTGGACGCGCGCCCAGCACCGCATCAGCGCCTGGGGCGCCGACGCGCCCACCGCCAAGCTGCTGGACGTGAAGCCCGGCACCGCCTGCCTGGTGATCGAGCGCCTGACCTGGCGCGGCGAACAGCCGATCACCCGCGTGCGTCAGATGTTCCTGGGGGATGCTTGGGATCTGGTTGCCCGCTTCGCGCCAGGGGCGCGATAGGGGCAGACTCACCGTTCTCCGCGGTGGTGCAGGCGCTGTCGTCTTGCGCTCTGTCGTCGCGTGTGTACGATGTGTATGGTTCCTGCATGAAGAGCGGGGACCTTATCCGGGAGCTGGAAGCGGCGGGCTGGTCCTGTCGCCGGATCCGCGGATCCCATCATGTGTTCGTGCATCCGCACCGGCCTCACATCATCACCGTTCCGCATCCCAAAAAGGATCTGGGAAAAGGGTTGGTACAGGCATTGCGGAAGCTTGCGGGACTGACGTAGGAAGCCCTCATGCGATATCCAGTCTTGATCGAGGCCGGCGATGAACGTACCGCGTGGAGCGTGATCGTTCCGGATCTGCCCGGCTGCTTCTCGGCTGCCGACACGCTCGACGCTGCGTTGACGTCTGCTGAGGAGGCGGCACTGGGATGGATCGATGCCGCGCTGGATGCAGGCCGCCCGATTCCGCGCCCTTCGTCGGCGCAGAAGGTGGTTGCCGAGGCCGATGAAGCAACCGCGTGGATCCTCGCTTACATCTGCATCGATCCTTCCTTGCTGGATGACACCATCGAGCGGGTCAATATCAGCCTGCCGCGCCGCATCCTTGCGCGCCTGGATGCGCAGGCCAAGGCGGCCGGCGAGTCGCGCTCAAGTTACATCGCGCACCTGGCGGCACAGGACTGACGACGCGGTGGCCGAGCTTGGGCCCGGCCCCATACCCCTCCGCCCATCAATACGTCGCGCACTGCCGCCAGCGCACCGGCTCATCCACGCCGGGGCGGGCGTTGAGCTGCACGCGCACGTTGCGCAGGGCGGGGTAGCGCAGCACTTCCTGGCACACGCGCGGCCACACCGTTTCCAGTTCACCGGTGCGGTTGATCGCCAGCGTCTGCCGGGTCAGCCAGACGCCGCTGGCGATGCCGGATTGCCCCGCCAGGGCGCGGGCCAGTTCGGCCTGGTAGCGGTCCAGCGTGGCAGCGTCGGGGTTGGGATTGCTGCGCGCGTCGTCGGCGTTCTGCGGTGCCGGCGCGGCTGCTGCAGTCGACTGGGCAGGCGCATCCGCAACCTTGTCCGGCGCGGCGGGCGTCGGCAACGGCTGTGCAGCCGGGGCCGCCACGGGCGCGACGGCGGGTGCCGGAGTCGGGTCTGTTTGTTCGGTGCGCAGGCCCTGCAGGCCAAGCCCGACCAGCAGGCCCAGGGTCACCGAAGCCAGCGCAGCGATGGCGATGCGGCGCAGCGCTTCATGGCGGGCGATCGCGCGCACGCGGGTGTCAACATCGGCCGGCAGGTAGGGCTGTAGCAGCGGCCACAGGCGCGGCCCATCGATCACTTCCACCGCCTGCTTCTCAGCAGCGCCCAGGCCATCGCGCTCAACCCGGCCTTCGGTGATCAGCATGCCGCCCTTGGCGCCCGCCAGTCGCGCGGCAGCGCCCAGTTCGTTCACCGCAGCGGTGCCGATGCGATAGGCCAGGCCGTGCTTGCAGGACACCCGCCAGGTGTTCGGGCCGTCGCTGAGCAGGAAATCGCTGCTCGGCTCGCGGCTTTCCTCGCTCGGGTCCTGCAGTTCACGCAGGCCGCGCTGCTCGCGCAGCATGCGCTTGATCAGGGTAGAAAACTCGCGCCAGTGCATGCCAGCCAGGGCCTGCAGGCCCAGTTGCATTTCGGTACGTCGGCGCTTGAACCACCAGAGATAGACGGTGGCCAGGGTGCAGGTAAGCAGGGCCGACAGCAGGGCCAGAATCCAGGGAAGCATGCAGGGCGACGACGGAAGGGGCGAAAACGGAAGCCCACAGTGTAAAGGGCCGACCGGTTGATTGCGTCAGGGTGACCCCGACAGCAAGCGTGATGCAGCCCGCAGATCCGCACGCGCCAGACACGAAAAACCCGCCAATCCTGAAGCCGTGAGGGGAGGGAACAAACGGCAGCCGAAGCGATTGGCGGGTTCTACGCGATTGTCAACGAAAATTTATTGCGTTGCAACAAAGGCGGTTCAGGGCGTGCTGCCCGGTGACTGGTGGCTGCCCGGCGAGGGTGCATCGACGTCGGCGGAGGCGCGGTGTTCCAGCTTGGCCAGGCGCGCGGTCAGCGCGTCGATGCGTGCTTCCAGCGCGGTCACCTGATCGGCGGTCGGCACGTGCAGACGCTTGAGCACGCCCTGCACCTGCTCATCGAATGCCTTGTTGACCTTGTCCCAGGTTCCAGAGGCCTTCTCGCGTGCTTCGTCCAGCGAGTGCTCGACGTTGTCGCGCCAGCCCGGTTCCTGCTCGCCGCTACGCTCACGGCGGCGGGCTTCCCAGGCTTCGCCTTCCTTCACCAGGCCATCGAAGAAACGGCCCCCTTCTGCCTGCGCGCGTCCCAAGGCACCGAGTCCGGCCAGCCAGACCTGCTGTGCCGAATCGCTCAGCTTGCGCGAAAAGCGCTCTGCCTGGTCGCCGAAGCCGGCATCGTCGTCGCGGCGGTCGTCATTCTCGTAACGGTTCATCGCATTCCCCGGGGGAGTTGGGCCTACCCCCGAGAGTAGCGCGCGCCGACGTTGCTGGGCCGTGATGGCCGCAGCGCAGGTTCAGCCCAGCTTTTCCTTCAACACACGCTGGATCTCGCTTTCCACCATGCCCTTCATCGCCGACAGCAGGAAGCCCAGCTTGGCCGTCACCCGCACCGCGCCCGGCTGCAGTTCGATCGCACCGTCCACGCCGCTGCCGGAGAAGTTCAACACGTCGGCGGCCCACGACGACTTCAGGCCGAAGCGTTCGCCCAGCTTGGCGGCAACCTGTTCGATCGCCTCGCGCGCCTGGGTGTCGGGCAGGGTATGGGCGTGGCGGACATCGATGGTGGACATGCAGGCTCCTGGCGCAGGGCGGGGATCAGTGAGAGGGCGAGCATTGTGCGCATCGACAGCGCCCACGCCAAGCGCTCATCGCAGGTTCTTCTTCGTGGGCGGCCAACCTGCTAGTCTGCGCCGCGTGCAGAACCTGCTAGTTCACTTCAGTCAACAACAACAGCCCGACCAGTCGCTACGGCCCGGGGTGCAGCGCATCGTGCGCCAGGCAAACGGCAGCGTGCGCCTCGGTGATGCCGGCAACGGCGCGCTGCTGCTCGCGCAGTTCTGCATGGATGATCGCGGCCTCTGGCTGCAGGTCGGCAACGGTATCCGCGGCATCCATGTGAACGGCCGCCCAGTACGGCGCATGGCCCTGCTGCGCGCCGGCGACGCGGTATACGTGGACGGCGTGGAAATGGTCCTGCAGGGCGAGGTCGACACCCTGCTGCAGGCACCGGCGCCGGCCGCCAGCATTGAAGGCAACGGTGACGAGCAGCGTCTGCTGCGCGGTGTCGGTGGCCTGCATCACGGCCGCAGCTACCCGCTGTCGCGCACGCGGGTGATCGGTCGTGGCAGCGATGTCGACATCGAGATCGATGAGCCTGCCTTCGCCGAACAGCACGCGCGGGTGGAAGTGCACGGCGAGCGGGTATTGCTGCGTGACCTGGGCAGTGCCGATGGCACCCGGGTCAACGGCGTAGCCGTGCGCCACTGCTGGCTGCAGGCTGGCGACCAGGTGGTGTTCGATGGCCAGCACCGGTTCGTGCTGGAAGTGCCGCACGACCCGCGCCGGCGCCCGCCGCTGGCCGATGACGAAGGCAGCGACGAAGCCGAACAGGCGCCCGTGGTGCCTGCGGCCCCGCGTCGGGTGCGCCGCTGGCCGTGGCTGCTGGGCAGTGCGTTGCTGCTGGCGGCGGTGCTCAGCCTGCTGCTCTGGTTCGGCGCGCGCTGAACCGCATCCGCCGGGCATGGCCCGGCGCTACCGGCCTTCGCTCTGGTAGATGCCAACCTTGGTTGGCACGTTCCCTCCGCACCCATGACGCCTGCCGGCGTACGCCAACCAAGGTTGGCGGCTACCAAGACCATGCACGGCCCCGCACCGCGCGCGGCCAATGGATACGGATGCAACCAAATTTCCCTTGCGCCACAAGGCCGCAAGGCTGGTGCAGTGCGGCATACTAGGGGTCTTGCCCCACAGGTGTGCCATGACGCGCGCGTTCAACTTCAGTGCCGGCCCTGCAACGTTGCCGGAATCGGTCCTGCGCCAGGCGCAGGCGGAAATGCTGGACTGGCACGGTAGCGGTGCCTCCATCGTGGAAATGAGCCATCGCGGACCGGAATTCATGTCCGTGGCGGCCGAGGCCGAGGCCGACCTGCGTCGCCTGCTCGACATCCCCGAGGACTATGCGGTGCTGTTCCTGCCCGGTGGCGCCACCACCCAGCAGGCCTTGATCCCGCTCAACTTCGCCAGCCCCGGCCAGCGTGCCGACTACGTGGTCACCGGCCACTGGGGCAAGACCGCAGTCAAACAGGCCAGCCCCTACGTGGACGTCAACATCGCCGCCAGCAGCGAGGCCGAAGGCTATCGCCAGCTGCCCGAGCGCGCCGGCTGGCAGCTGTCGCCCGATGCTGCCTACGTGCACATCACCGCCAACGAGACCATCCACGGCGTCGAGTTCCGTGATGTGCCCGAGACCGGCAACGTGCCGCTGGTGGCCGATTTCAGCTCGTCCATCGCCAGCGAGCCGCTGGATGTACGCCGCTACGGCGTCATCTATGCCGGTGCGCAGAAGAACCTTGGCCCCGTCGGCATCGCGGTGATGATCATCCGACGCGACCTGCTGGAGCGCAGTGGCCAGCCGCGTGCGGACATCTTCGATTACCGCTCGCACGTCGCCCGCGATTCCATGCTCAACACGCCGCCCACCTGGAACTGGTATCTGGCCGGCCTGGTGTTCAAGTGGATGCTCGCCGAAGGCGGCGTGGTCGAGTTCGCCAAGCGCAACGCCGCCAAGGCCGCGCTGGTGTACGGCGCCATCGATGCCTCCGGCGGCTTCTATCGCAACGAGGTCGCGCATTCGGCGCGCTCGCGGATGAACATCCCGTTCTTTCTGCCCAACACCGACCTCGATGCCCGCTTCGTCGCCGAAGCCAAGGCCGCCGGCCTGCTGGCGCTGAAGGGCCACAAAGTGGTCGGTGGCATCCGTGCGTCGCTCTACAACGCCATGCCGCTGGCCGGGGCCGAGGCGCTGGTCGCCTTCATGGCCGATTTCCAGCAGCGTCACGGCTGAGCAATGAACGGCGCGCATCGTCGGGTGCGCGCCCCGCAACAAGGAATTCCGATGGCAAGCAAACCCAGCAAGAAGGCGTCGAAGAAGGCCGAACCGGCCAAGGACAGCGCCACCTCCAAGCCCAAGGGCAAGTCGAAGGCAACCGCGGTGCCGACGCTGGCGCCACTGGCACTGGCCGATGTGCGTTCGAAGATCGACCAGATCGATCGTGACATCCAGAGCCTGATCGCCGAGCGCGCACAGTTCGCGCACCAGGTCGGCAAGGCCAAGGGCAAGCTCGCCGCCGCCGTCGATTACTACCGCCCCGAGCGCGAAGCGCAGGTGCTGCGCATGGTGGTGGACCGCAACGAAGGCCCGCTCAGCGATGAACTGCTGGTGCATGTCTACCGCGAAATCATGTCGGCCTGCCTGGCCCAGCAGGAGCCGTTGAAGATCGGCTACCTCGGCCCGGAAGGCACCTTCAGCCAGCAGGCCGTACTCAAGCACTTCGGCCGCTCGGCGCTGGGCCTGCCGATGGCCAGCATCGAAGAAGTGTTCCAGGAAGTGGAAGCGGGCAACGCCGATTTCGGCGTGGTGCCGGTGGAAAACTCGGGGCAGGGCACCATCCAGATCACCCTGGACATGTTCCTCACCTCCAACCTGAAGATCTGCGGCGAAGTGGAACTGCGCGTGCAGCAGTACCTGATGTCGCGCAGTGGCCGCATCGAAGACATCGAACGCGTCTACGGCCATCCGCAGTCGTTCATGCAGACCTCGGCATGGATGCGCGCCAACCTGCCCAAGGCCGAGAAGATCCCGGTGGCCAGCAACGCCGAAGGCGCGCGCCGTGCGCGCAATGCCGACGACGCTGCAGCCATCGGCGGCGAGAGCGCCGGCCACGTGTACGGCCTGAAGAAGGTCGTCACCAAGCCGATCCAGAACGATGCCGACAACACCACCCGTTTCCTGGTGGTGGGCCGCAACATCTTCCCGACCTCCGGCCACGACCGTACTTCGGTACTGGTGTTCATCCATGACAAGCCTGGCGCGCTGTTCGATGTGCTCAGCCCGTTCGCGCGCCATGGCATCAGCATGAACCGCATCGAGTCGCGTCCCTCGCACCACGGCAAGTGGGAATACGGCTTCTTCATCGATCTGGCTGGCCATATCGACGACGCGCCGATGCAGGCCGCATTGGCCGAACTGGAAGCGCACTCGGCGCAGATCAAGGTGCTTGGCTCCTATCCGGTGGCCGTGCCCTGATCCCTGCTGCGGCGGCTACGGCCGCCGCCCCTGATGCACCGCCGGCGACCCGGCGTTTACGGAACCATTCAACGATGAGCAACGCGCAGCACTGGATCGCCCGCAAGGGCCAGCCCCTGCAGGGCAGCCTGACCATTCCCGGCGACAAGTCGGTCTCGCACCGCTCGGTGATGTTCGCCGCGCTGGCCGATGGCACCTCGCATATCGAAGGCTTCCTGGAAGGCGAAGACACCCGCGCTACCGCGCGCATCTTCAGCCAGCTGGGCGTGCGCATCGAAACCCCCAGCGCGTCGCAGCGCATCGTGCATGGCGTCGGCATCGACGGCCTGCAGGCACCCAGCGCACCGCTGGACTGCGGCAACGCCGGCACCGGCATGCGTCTGCTCGCCGGCCTGCTGGCCGGTCAGGCATTCGACAGCACGCTGGTCGGCGACGAATCGCTGTCCGGCCGTCCGATGCGCCGCGTCACCGGTCCGCTGTCGCAGATGGGTGCGAAGATCGACACCGAGGCAGACGGCACGCCACCGCTGCACGTGCATGGCGGGCAGACACTGCACGGCATCGACTTTGCCTCGCCGGTGGCGAGTGCGCAGATCAAGTCCGCCGTGCTGCTGGCCGGCCTGTACGCGCATGGCGAGACCAGCGTGACAGAACCGCACCCGACCCGCGACTACACCGAGCGCATGTTGTCCGCGTTCGGCGTGGACATCGCGTTCTCGCCGGGCAAGGCGCGCCTGCGTGGCGGCCAGCGCCTGCGCGCGACCGACATCGTGGTGCCGGCCGACTTCTCCTCGGCCGCGTTCTTCCTGGTCGCGGCCAGCATCATTCCCGGTTCCGAGCTGCGCCTGAAGCAGGTCGGCCTCAATCCGCGCCGTACCGGCCTGCTGCACGCGCTGCGCCTGATGGGCGCGGACATCACCGAAGAGAACCCGGCAGAGCAGGGCGGCGAGCCGGTGGCCGATCTGGTGGTGCGCTACGCGCCGCTGAAGGGCGCGCGCATTCCGGAGGAACTGGTGCCGGACATGATCGACGAATTCCCGGCCCTGTTCGTGGCCGCCGCCGCCGCTGAAGGGCAGACCGTGGTGACCGGCGCTGCCGAACTGCGGGTGAAGGAATCCGATCGTCTGGCGGCCATGGCGACCGGCCTGCGCGCGCTGGGCATGCAGGTGGACGAAACCGAAGATGGCGCCACCCTGCACGGCGGCGTAGCGCTTGGCAGTGGCACCATTGAAAGCCACGGCGATCATCGGATCGCCATGGCCTTCGCCATTGCCGGCCAGATCAGCCATGGCGAAGTGCGCATCAACGACATCGCCAACGTCGCGACGTCCTTCCCGGACTTCGACGGCCTGGCCCGCAGCGCCGGCTTCAATCTGGCCTGATCGGCACCGCATCCGCCGGGCGTGGCCTGGCGGATCACATGGCCGGGTAGGTGCCAACCTTGGTTGGCACGCCTCTGCGCACAAAAAAACGGAGGCCGAAGCCTCCGTTTTCATTTCAGATGCTACCGACGATCAACGCTCGGTACGGAAATCCACCGGTACACGCACCACGCTGGCCACGGCACGGCCCTGCTGCACCGCCGGCTCGAACTTCCAGCCCTGCACGGTATTCAGCACGGCGCGGTCCAGGTCGCGGCTGCGTTCGCCGCTGCGCGACACGATCGCCGCATTGGTCACGTTGCCGCGGGTATCCACGTTCAAGCTGGCAACTACGCTGCCCTGCACGCCACTACGCAGCGCGGCGGCCGGATAGCTGGGCATGCTGTTGCTGGCCAGCGGACGCGCCTCACGGTTGCGTACGGCCGGAGCCGCCTTGCGCTCGCTCTGCGCGGGCGCGGCGTGGCGCGTCGCGGGGGCAGGCGTGGTGGCAACCGGCGTTTCGGTGGCCGGCAGCATGCGCTCGCTTACCGGCGCTGGCGCAACCTCGTCATGATTGGCGAAGCGCAGCCAGACCAGCGCGGCGGCGAACATCGCCACGATCAGGGCCAGCCACAACCAAGGAGAGGCCGAGCGGGGCGCAAGCGCGCCATCCTGCTGCAGTTGCGGGGAATGAAGGTTTTCGTGGGTGGTGGCAGTCATCGCAAACTCCTCGCGTCAGTAACGACGCCCAGAGTGTTGCCCGAGGGGGCGTCGCACCGTGTCAGCATTGCGTCAACGCGACCTGCAAGGTTCAGCTTTTCTGCGGGGAAGCGTTCAGTTACTGCGGCTTGAAATCGAACGGCACTTCAATGCTGCCGGGCACCGGCTGGCCATTGCTCACTGCCGGGCTGAAGCGCCAGCGACGCACCGCGTCCGTTGCCGCACGGTCCAGTTCGCGCGAACCGCTGCGCTGGATCACCGTCACGTTGTTCGGGTATCCGGTGGCGTCCACCTCCACGCGCACCACCACGCTGCCCGCTTCACCGCGTCGCAGGGCGGCGGCCGGGTAGGCCGGCGGCGGCGACTGGCCGGCAATCGGCATCGGCTGCGCATTGGCGGTTGCCGGCGCCGCAGTGCCCGGCGCGGCCGGGGCTGGCTCAACCGTGGCCGGCGGCGGGGGCGGGGCGGTTTCCACCAGCTTCGGCGCATCTTCTTCGTCCGGCACCGGGGCCGGCTTGGCGTCGGGCATGTCGCTGGAACCTGCGGCCGCAGCCAGCGGCTCGGGCAGCGGTTCCACCTGCGCGGTTTCCTGCGGTGTCTGTGCGGCCGGGTCGGCGCGGAAGAACTCCTTGTCGCGACCGGTCAGCCAGACCAGCACGAACAGCAGGATGCCCACGCCGAAGGCAATGCCGGCGATCTTCAGGGCGTTGCGCGGGATATGCACGGTGAACGACTTGGCAGGCGACGGACGGGGAGCAGACATGGACCAGACCAGTACGGAATGCCTCGATTCTGCCACGGCCGGAATGAACCGGGCGGCAGAATTCCGTATAACAGGCGATAATCCCGTTCCTGTTACCCACCACGACGCCTGCCATGCTTGATCCAGCCCTGCTCCGCCACCAGCCCGCCGACCTCGCCGAACGCCTGCGCACCAGCCGCGGCTTCGAGCTCGACGTGTCTGCCCTGGAGTCACTGGAGGCGGATCGCAAGCGCATCCAGGTGCGTACCCAGGAGCTGCAGAGCCTGCGCAACAGCCGCTCCAAGGCCATCGGCCAAGCCAAGGCCAAGGGCGAGGACGTTTCGGCCATCATGGCCGAGGTGGCTGCCTTCGCCGATGAGCTGAAGGCCTCGGAAGTGGCCCTGGACGAGCTGCGCGAGAAGATCGACACGATCTCGATGGGCATCCCGAACATCCCCGCCGATGACGTGCCGGCCGGCGCCGACGAGAGCGAGAACGTCGAGCAGTCGCGCTGGGGCACCCCGCGCCAGTTCGATTTCAAGGTGCTCGACCACGTCGAACTGGGCGCGCGCAACAAGTGGCTGGACGGCGAGACCGCGGCCAAGCTGTCCGGCTCGCGCTTCACCGTGCTGCGTGGCCCGATCGCGCGCCTGCACCGTGCCCTGGCCCAGTTCATGCTCGACCTGCACAGCGGCGAGCACGCGTACCAGGAAACCAACGTGCCGGTGATCGTCAACGCCGACAGCCTGTACGGCACCGGCCAGCTGCCCAAGTTCGAAGAGGACATGTTCATCACCCAGCTGGGTGAGCAGAAGCGTTACCTGATCTCGACCTCGGAAATCTCGCTGACCAACATCGCCCGCGACGAGATCCTCGACGCCGAGCGCCTGCCGCTGCGCATGACCGCCCACTCGCTGTGCTTCCGTTCCGAAGCCGGCAGCGGTGGTCGTGACGTGCGCGGCATGATCCGCCAGCACCAGTTCGAGAAGGTCGAGCTGGTCTCGATCTGCCGGCCGGAAGACAGCGACGCCGAGCACCAGCGCATGACCCGCTGTGCCGAAGTGGTGCTGGAAAAGCTGGGCCTGCCGTACCGCAAGGTCCTGTTGTGCACCGGCGACATGGGCTTCTCGGCCATCAAGACCTACGACCTGGAAGTCTGGCTTCCGTCGCAGGAGACCTACCGCGAGATCTCCTCGTGCTCGAACTGTGGCGACTTCCAGGCCCGCCGCATGCAGGCCCGCTGGCGCAACCCGGCCACCGGCAAGCCGGAGCTGGCACATACGCTGAATGGCTCGGGTGTGGCCGTGGGCCGCGCGATGATCGCGGTGATGGAGAACTATCAGAACGCCGACGGCAGCATCACCGTGCCGGAAGCGCTGCGCCCGTACATGGGCGGTATCGACACCATCGGTTGATCAACCGGTAGCGCCGGGCCATGCCCGGCGGCGTTCTGATGGGGGCCGGCCATGTCGGCACCTCATCCACGCATGGCGTGGATCTACTGAGGCGGTGCGACATCCACGCATGGCGTGGATCAACTGGGCGGTGCTGCATCCATGCGCTGGGGGCCCGAGGCTTTGCAGTAGATCCACGCCATGCGTGGATAGCGCAATCCATCAACCCACTACGCGCAGCTTCTCCAGCGGCACCCAGCCCGCCTCCCCACTCTCCGGCACACACCACGCCCACCCATTGAGCGTGCGCACACCCCGCAACGGTTGCCCCGGGTCCACATCCAGCTCCCGCGCGCAGTAGTCCTCCGTGGCAAACGCGCCGCCCTGCGCATCACGACCGATCACCGGCGCCGGAACGAACCCGGGCTGCTGCCCCTCGGCCTCGCACAGAAACCAGTCTTCCCAGCCCTCGGGCCCTTCATAACGCTCACCCACCACCAGCGCCTGCCCACGGTGCAGGGTGATGGGGTGCGGAAACTCGCTGCGATGCGCAGCCGTCACGATGTAGTTCATCGCGCCATGGTGGCAAAAAAAGACGGCCCCGCAAGAGCAGGGCCGCCAGGGTAGGGTGGGCCGGGATGGGGGAGGGAATCCCGGCCCGCGTTCAGCGCCCAGACGAGGGAGAGAGGCGCCGAACGCTGGAACGCATTACGCCGCCGCCACTTCCGCCGCCTCGTGCGACGGCAGCGATGCCAGCGCACCGGCAATCGCGTCTTCGCGGTGCTGCGGCGAATAGGCAATGCCCTCGGCACGCACGAACTCGATGTCGTTGATGCCCCAGAAGGCGAACGTCTGGCGCAGGAAGGGCTCCTGGAAGTCGGCCGGCGAATCGGTGTAGATGCCGCCACGGCTGCTGACCACGATCACCCGCTTGCCACCGGCCAGGCCCACCGGGCCGTTCTCGGTGTACTTGAAGGTGCGCCCGGCCACCGCCACGCGGTCGATCCAGGCTTTCAGGGTGGAGGGCACGCTGAAGTTGTACATCGGCGCGCCGATCACCACGATGTCGGCAGCCAGGAACTGCTCGAGCACCTGTTCAGCATCGGCGGCCTCGGCCGGATCGGTCTTGGCCAGCGAACCGCTGCGCAGATGCGGTACCGGATTGGCGTCAAGATCGCGATAATCAACCTGCAGGCCGTCGATCTGTTGCTTGAACTGGGCCACCACGGCGGCGGTCAGGTGGCGGGAGACGGAGTTGTCGCCAAGCACGCTGGCGTCGATGTGCAGAAGCTTCATGGCAGTACCTATGTTCGGGAGAGGTGGCGGGCTTGCCGCCGACGGAGAGAACAATAGGTTGTTGCAAGGGCGGGATAAAGGTGGTTGAATGCCACGTATTGTTCTACTAATGGAACTCGGGTATGCATGACCTGAATGATCTGTACTACTTCGCGATGGTGGTTGACCACGGCGGTTTCGCCGCCGCTGAGCGCGCACTGGGCATCCCCAAGTCGCGCCTTAGCCGCCGCATCAGCCAGCTGGAAACCGACCTGGGCGTGCGCCTGCTGCAGCGCTCCACGCGCCGCTTTGCCGTCACCGACGTCGGTACCAGCGTGCACCGCCACGCCCAGACCATGCTGGCCGAGGCGCAGGCCGCGCGCGAGGTGGTGGACCGCCTCAGCGCCGAGCCACGCGGTCTGGTGCGCGCCAGCGTGCCGGTATCGCTGGCGCAGATGCAGCTGCCCAAGCTGCTGCCCAAGTTCCTCGAGCAGTACCCGAAGGTGCGGCTGCAGCTGAACATCAGCAACCGCCGCGTGGACATCATCAACGAAGGCTACGACGTGGCCCTGCGCGTGCGTTCGCGCCTGGATGACGACGGCAGCCTGGTGATGCGCAGCTTCGGCCAGGTGCAGGAACTGCTGGTGGCCAGCCCGAAGTACCTCGACCGCGCCGGTCGGCCGAAGGACCCGGAAGAACTGGCAAACCACGTCACCCTCAGCATCAGTGAGGACGAGGCGCGCCAGCGCTGGGAACTGCACGGACCGGAAGGCGCGGTGCGCCGGGTGGACCTGCAGCCGCGCGTGGCCGGTTTCGACTTCCCGCTGCTGCAGAGCATGGTGAAGGACGGTTTCGGCATCACCATGCTGCCGGAAACCGTCTGCGCTGATGCTGTGCGCAATGGCGAGCTGGAAGTGGTGCTGCCGGACTGGTCGCTGCCGCAGGGCGTGTGCCATGCCGTGTTCGCCTCGCGCCGCGGCCTGCTGCCGGCGGTTCGGGTATTCATCGACTTCCTGGCCGAACATCTGCCACCGCAGCTGGAGGCCTCGCGCCTGGATTGCGGTGGCGCCTGCGAAAAGGCCAAGGAGCGCATCAAGGCCAGTGCGCTGGGTGCGTTGGCGGTGGACGCGGGCTGAGGAACAAGCCCAACGGAACGACGGTCTTGGGCAAATCGCCCGGCCGTGCGAGAATGCGTGCCCGGCCAGCAGGCTGGGCCGATACGGAGAGATGGCCGAGCGGTTTAAGGCACCGGTCTTGAAAACCGGCGAAGGGTTAAACCTTCCGTGGGTTCGAATCCCACTCTCTCCGCCAGTTGTCTTAAAGAGCCCTTGGAAACAGGGGCTTTTTCGTTGTCGCCGCAGTTGCGCGCCATCGAACCGTCAGATCAGCATGCGCCCCTGAGAAGTGCATGCACGCGTGGATGAGGCCGGATGCGCTTACACACGAAAACCACCTTTCGGCTTGCTATGGCACGACGGATAACTGGAGCAGGACCTGAACGCCCCATGCGGCCCATTTCGGTCCACAAACACGCCCACCTTGCACACCGGGCAGCGCTCTTCGTGGATGGCCGCGCCTGAAATCGCGGTCACTTCCACCGCGCCGTCCTTCACCAGCTCATCCAGGAACGGCGAGTGCTTCCCCTGCAGGGTGAACATCACAACCGAGCGCCGTGCGCGCGTCAGTGCCACATAGAACAACCGCCGTTCTTCGCTCAGCGGGTGGCTATCGCCATCTGGCATCGCCAAAGAGAGCACCGGATCATCCGATCGTAGGCTCGGGAAGCCTCGATTCACCATCCCCGGCAGGATCACGTAGTCCGCCTCGCGCCCCTTTGAACGGTGCGCCGTCAGGAACTCGACGTCCATCGTGCTGCCGAAGGCCGTCTTCCAATCCGAAGGCACTGCACCGCGATCTGCGCGATACCGCCCCAGAACAAAGACAGTCACGCGCCCGTTGCGGCCCTGCGGAACCGCGCCGGACAGCAGTTGCTGATGCAGCGTGGACAGGTACTGGCGAACACCATCCTGCACCTCCTCACGCCGGTTCATCTGGAACGCCTGCAGCACCGGGCCCATTGCCGGCGCAGCAGAACGAACCGTCTTGGCAATCTGCGCCGGATTGCGGCTGATGAAGCGGCTGGAGATATCGCACAGTGCCTGTGGGCAGCGGAAAGTCTGCTCCAGTTTCAGCACCTGGCCGTGCCCCATCCATTCGCGGAAACCGGTCATCACTGAGACATCGGCGCCGGCGAAGCGGTTGATCGACTGCCAGTCGTCGCCTACGGCAAACAGATAGCGGCCCGGGCGGTTGACCAGAGCGCGGCACAAGCGGGCGCGGGCGCGCGAGGCGTCCTGGAATTCGTCGGCCATCACCAGTTCGTAGGGCGATTCATAGTGGCCCTGTTCCAGCAGCCCGGCGGCCATGTTCAACATGTCTTCGAAGTCGATGCTGCCCTCGTCGGCCAGCGCGTCATCCCACGCCTGGAACACGGGCCCGGCGATTTCCAGGAAGCGCCGGTAACGCTCCTTGAACTGATCTTCGGGCATCTGCCGCAGACGCTCGGCCATGTCTTCCAGGCTCAGGCAGTTGCTCTTGGCGTGCGCAATGAAAGTGCGCATCAGCCCGATCAGATCGGCATCGGGCATCGGCTTGGCGCCGGTATCGGGTAGTTCGCGGTCCGGGTTGGGGTCCAGCTCGATGCGTGATTCGCCCAGCCGTTCCGATAGGTGGTGCAGGGCCTCGCCACTGCGCAGCCCGAACGAGGTGGTCTCGACCAGCGCGGTACCGCGTGCGGCATGCTGCTCGCGTTTCCAGCGCACGCCATCGGCGTAGTTGTCGAAATGCTGCGGCGGCTGGCCGTCGGCATCCAGCGCGAAGTGCTCGTGATACAACTCGGCGTCCGGATAATAGAAGTCCGGGCGATATTGGCGATGGGTATCGGTGGCGGTATCGAACTCGTAGCGCCGCTCGTAGTCGTAGGCCACGCCGTTGTAGAACAGCCAATCGGCAATCACGCACTCTTCCAGGCTCTTCACCCGCTCACCCTGCAGGGTGCGGATATAGGGCGTGCCATCTCGGTCGTAGCCATCGGCCAGCATCTGCGTACCCAGCGGCGGCAGGTCGCGCCCGAATACCAGTCGGAACATGTCCCACTGGGTGCGGAAGTGGGTCGAGCGGTCCTTCAGGTCGTCCACCAGCTCGGCCAGCTTGTTGAAGCCCAGTGCTGCTTCGACGGCCCATTCGGGAATATCGGGCTTGCGCCCCGTCGCCTTGGCGATGATGGACAGGCCAAGCGCATGGAAAGTGCGCGCCTCCACTACGGTATCGCCCATGCCCAGCCGCTCGAAGGATCGCTGTGCCCGATCTTCCAGCTCTTTGGCGGCATCCTTGTTGAACGCAAGCATCACGATGCGCTCGGGGGCCACAAAGCCACGGTCGATGGCATAGGCAGCCTTGGCCACCATCGTGGAGGTCTTGCCGGAGCCGGCTGAGGCGACCACCTGCACGCGGTTGTCGAAACAGATGACCGCGCGGGCTTGTTCTTCGGTAAGCGGCTTGCTCTCCACCTGGTGCAGGAAGCTCCTGGCCAGCACCAGCTCGCGCGTTGCCATGGTCGCGTTGGCCTCGGCCCAGACGGCCGGCCAATCCAGTTCCCAGTCGTGCAGGGCATCCAGCGCGGCACGGTGGCTGTGTGCGTGCAGGTCTTCGTGTACGGCGTCATCGAGGAACAGCTGCCGCAGCTCGGACGGCTGCAGGGGCAGGGCGGGGCGCTCGGCCAGCAGTGCTTGCTGCTGTTCGTGGGTGATCCAGCGGCGGTCGGCGCTGGCGCGGTCGGTCAGGGCGTCTGCCTCGGCCAGCCAGCAGTGGATCTGCGCGAGGATGTCTGCAAAGAGTGCTTTGCGACCGCGGGTCGTGCAGGTAAACAGGACCTGCTGCACGGCGGCCGAAAGCTGTGCGGCCTGGCGGTTGGGCAGGCCATCGACGGACACCGTGTGATCGTCTTCAGTCTGCAGCTCGACCCGGGCCCAGAACAGACCCGGAATGACCCGCACCCGCGCAACATTGTCCACGTGCTGGCGGTAGTGCTTGCCGCCAATGCGAATCTCGACGTATTCGCCTTCCAACCGCAGCAGCCAGTGTGCTGAACGGGTCAAACGCTGGCCCCAGCCCGAGGGGCGCCATTCCATAGACATCCGGAAACTGCCTTGCATACGTCATTGGGCGTAAAGTGCCCTTACGGGCCAATGATAAGCGGGCTTGGTGTCGCGTGTGGCCTGTACCGCCTCCGCCTGAGCGCATGCAGGCTTGCGCCGGGTTAGCGTGGGGCCCGCAACTCGAACTCGCCGCCGCTCAATGGATGCAACCCAGGAAGGATTCCCATGTCGAGGCTGATGCAGCATGTCCCGCGCCGAACCCGAGCGTTGGCCGTGGCGCTGTTGGCCGCAGCACTACCCGCCGCCGCGCAGGCGGCCGTCCCATCATTGGCGTGTGGTCTCTGGGCGGAAGAGGCTGACGGGACCTGGGACGCCGTGCGCTATGTGGATGGAGCCACCGGGGCTACGGAATCGCGCGACACCTATCAATGGACATCGAAGCCGGTCTCCTTCGGGACCGGTACCTTGTTCAGCTGGAACCTGACCTACCACTGGCCGCGTGATGCGACCCGTCAGAAGGCCGTTCCCGAGCGCGACGTGGTTGTGGGCATGGAGTTCCGGTTCAACGCGAAGGAGATCGGCCAGCCACTGAAAGACCCAGGGCATACGTGGATTCATCTGTACCGTTCCGCCGATCCGGCCAGACGGTTCTCGGTCCACTCCACCAGCCTGACCAACACCATGGACTGGACGCGCCTTCAGGATGGAAGCCTGTATGGGCGAGCGTTGTTGTCGCTGGACACGGTGCTGGCATTTGGCACGGACTTGGATGCCCTTGTCTGGAACATCCGTCGTGGTCCCGATCCGCTGGGCGTGACCCAGTCCGAGTTTGCGGGCGCGCTGCCCGTGTCAGCGATGCGCGGCAAGATGGCGCGGGTTCCGCAACTACGCGTAGCGCTGGACCGCAAGGCGGCGAACTTCCGCAGTGAATGCAAGGCACCCATCATGGTGGGGCAGTAGTGACCGTGGCCATGCCGGCTGCGCGCCCGTAGCGGCCTGTCGCGAAATGCAACGGGGCGCGATATGCAGGATGGCGGCGCTTCGGGCAATTCGATCGTCGTGATCGGCCATGCCGCGGGCGACGGTCGGCTGCTCCGGTGCGTGCGCTTCGTCACGGCTCCAGTACGCAGAAGGCCCCGGCTGTCGCAGGCTGCACACAATGCTGTTTCTGCCTCTTCTCAGCGCCGGACGACGCACGAATCATGGCTCCGCCAAGGCACCCGCCCTGGCCGGGATTGGCGTCCCGAACTTACGTATCACTACGGAGCGTGTTGCAGCCGAAACTGCAATCACGACAATGCACCGTCGGCCAGTCCATGGCGGACGGTGCGTGGGGATCTCTCGATCCGCCGGCTTTAGTGGTACGTATCCGGCACGCCAACCCGCACCGTCCGCCACCTTGCATCTGCAGGTGGCCACACTGTGAGGTTGCCGCCATGCCTGACCTGCTTCCCGACTATCCCCGTCTGCACGCGCTGCTCGGCGATGCCGTGCGCGATCTTCCCAATGCTCTCGCCGAAAAGATGGAAGACGCACTCAGCGATGCCGCCGAGTCCGTGCCGCCCTCGGCTTTCTTCACGTTCCTACAAGGCCACGGCAAAGGCCGCCGTGCTGATGGCGCGCCCTGGACCGAATTCCGCCTAACACCCGGCCGCGCATTCGATCTGGCCTTGGCGACCCGTAGCGCCTCGGGCATCACCGCGCTC
Organism: Stenotrophomonas sp. 82F1; assembly: GCF_056861525.1. Classification (NCBI taxonomy): domain Bacteria; kingdom Pseudomonadati; phylum Pseudomonadota; class Gammaproteobacteria; order Lysobacterales; family Lysobacteraceae; genus Stenotrophomonas; species Stenotrophomonas sp. 82F1. The sequence continues at coordinate 132,344 of NZ_JBSPUD010000003.1, read as the reverse complement.
ACTGCCATGTTGCACGCCGCACATGTGGCCCGGGAGAACGACGAGCCGGGCTTCTATCCGTCGGCGGCGCTGGTCGATGGGCTGTTTGATGCCTGAGAAGCGCTGTCGCTGCAGGTGGAGCGCTGTCTCGACCCTTGATTCACAGGTGCGCCGCAACGGGAAGGGTGGGGACTTCCAACGTGGTCCCCATGCCTGGGGTTCAAGCGTCGTGCTACTCGCTGTCGCTTTCTGCTTGATCTGCGACGCTCGACCGCTTCGCGCGCTCTTTCAATTCAGTCGCCAATCGTCGCTGTTCTGCGTGCGGCATCCTGGCGGCGGCGAGAATGACATTGGCCAGTACATCGCTATCGGCCAATAGATAGGCGAGAGGAACGCCCAGTTCGGCAGCCATCTTGCCGGCAGTGGCAAAGTCCGGCTCCGACGTGCCCTGTTCGTAGCGTGTCACCCGGCTGGACACCACATCCTCAGACAAGCCAATGCGCCGGCCCAGCTCGCGCTGGGAAATGCCCATCGCCAAGCGCGCTTCTTTGAGGCGCTTGGTGAACTGGTCGCGGAGAGGTGTGGGGGACATTACCCGCCTGGGCGCATCCTGTAACGGTCTACAGGATGGCAATCGACCCACACTTCGTATGCTACATTATTTGTAGCATCATAGGGCGAGGTGGGGCATGAAGCTGTCTTCGCGGCCAGCGCCGCCTGGCAGCACAACATCGACAATCTGCCTTGCCTGCGGATACCGCGGCCCGATGGCCATCCGCAATGGCCGCGGGCATTGGTCTGGCTCCGGGTGGACATTCACGCTTCTCGCGCTGCTTGGCGGTGCAGTTGGTTTCGTATTGATGGGCGTCACCGGGATGCTGGCCATGTCGATACTGATCGGCATTGTGGGTGCACTCGCGGTCCGCCCGGCATCTGCCTACCACTCCTGCCCGCAGTGCCACGTCGAACTGCAGTGGCGTTGAATGCACCATCCGGCACGACGATGGAGGTGCGTAGGAAAAATCTGATCGTGGGCAGGTAGTGATGACGTTCCTGTCCCGTTGATCGGCCTTTGCCTATAGTGGGTCCAAACCCCGCAATGGAATGGCCCGATGCCCTCGATGTCCTCCGGCCGGTGCCTGGCACTCGCAATCGCCGTCGCTGTGAGCGCCAGTGCCTGCGCACGACCGCCATCCACCGAACACGAAAGGAATCACGCCATGCCTGGCGCAACGCAGACCGGCCGCACCCTAAACGGCCACACCTACACCGACGCGCCCGTGGATGTGAAGTTGGGGCCAAATACCTTCCGTATCCCCGCCAACTATCTGGACAGCCAGATTGCGCCATGGCCGGGTGAAGGCGTTTCGCTGGTCATTGAATGGCCGGACATGACGCCAACCGCACCGGGGGCCCGGGCCAATCCCCGTACGAATGATTTCCGCAAGGAGATCGCGGTGGCGGTGAACTACATCGACAGGATTCCAATCGAAACGTCGCTTGCCCGACTGTCGTCCAACGAGGCCCTCACCGAGGAGGGATCGGTGGAGCGAGGTGATCCACGGGCACGCCTGGACCTGCGTATTGCCCGGTCACCGACACTGGGACTGATCCCGTATGCCATCGATGAAGAGAAGATGGCACGCTACTCGAAGGACTACGAAGCACGCTACGGCAAGCCTCCTGTTCGCAACCCGGCCTATGAGGATGACTGGTACGTTGCGCGTGATGACGCTGGTCAGCTCACAACGTTCGTGAAGTGCGAAACCACCCGATTCCGGGGTGATGGCGTGCGCCTGGAAGGCGATCAGGTCGTCGACCTGGAAGACCCGGTCGCGGCGGGGTGTACGCACTATTTCGTGGATGTCGAGAACAAGCTTTCGATCACCTTGAACTACAAGCGGGTGTTCTTGAAGGACTGGAAGCGCATGGAAGATGCGGTACGTGATGTCCTGGTACGCACCAAGGCCAGGTGATCTGAAGACACGTCAAGGAGTAAGTCATGGGTGGACTGACCCAGAAGGACATCAGGATCCTCACTGCCTATGCGGATTCGGGCAATCGGGAGCTCTACTGGAACTATCTATCGCAACTGCCAGGTGCAGACGGGTATGGAACGCTGGCGTTGGGCGTTGTGCGCAACGACAGCCTGCCTGGGCGGGTGGCAAACAGCTACGCACAGGAACATGCACGGACGCAGCACGACGATGGTTCACGCTTCCCCAATGCGGTGTTGAGTGAACGGCAATGGGAGGCGTTCGGACAGAGTCTGCTCAAGCAGGACCTCGTGTTGCGGCAATACTGGTCGCAGCAGCAGCGCCCGGAACTTGCCTTGAACCTGCCCGGCAAGGATGTGATGACCGCGCACGACCGTGCGTTCGAGCAGCATCGTCTCGATCCCAACTGCTGGACACCCCGCGTGCTCCTCCAGGCCGCTCTGGAAAAGAGTGGCCCGCAGAAGCTGGAGCAGATCTGGACCAACATGCTCGACAACGATGGCGTAGGGCTTCCGCGGGTGGGAAGTACCAGCCGCGATGCGTTCACCCAGATGGGGTTGAGCAAGGGAAGCCAGTACCTCGGCACGCTGGCGTTCCATGAAGTCACCCAGGCACTGGGCGGCCGCTCTTCGGTCGATCCCAACGTCATCGGCGGCCTCAACGACTACGCGCTGTACTTTGAAAAGGACGGCAAGTGGGCCAGTGTCACCTCCGGCGGCGGCCACAGTTCGCTGCGCGAGATCACCAATCCGACCCGCATCGCTGAACTCAACGATGCGCGGGAAGTCCGCCTGGAGCGGCAGCAGAAGGCCACCCAGTTCCACCCGGAAGACCCGTATCGAACCATCACACGCAGCCCGCTTACTGCGTCGGTTGACGGCGAGCCCGGCCTCCAGCGCGGCGCGACGCGTCTGGCAGATATCGGACCGGGCCACGTCGATTACGGTCTGTTGCAGCAGGTCAGCGGGCATGTCGCCGGCATCGACGCAAAAGCAGGCCGGACTCCGGATGAAAGCAGTGAGCGACTGACCGCCAGCGTGATGGCCCTTGCCCGTCAGAACAACCTGGACCGTGCCGACCATGTGCTGCTCAGCGCGCAGACGGCGGACAACCCTGCTGGCCGCAACGTGTTCGTGGTGCAGGGTGATATCAACGACCCGGCGCACCTGAGGGCTTCCATGCCCACCGATGTGGCGGTGCAGACGCCGGTGGAGCAGTCGTTGCAGCGACTGGAGCTGGCCAGCGCGGAACGGCAGCAGGCCGTGGCGCAACGCCAGCAGCAGGAACTGGACAACCAGGTGCGCGAGCATCCGCAGATGCGCATGGCGTAGTGCGCAGCAGGGCGGAGCAATGGGGGGGTCCCATTGCCCCGCACCGGTCACTTGCCGGGTGCGTCCGCTGTCTGCGCCGCCACCATCGCCTGCTGCATCTCCTTCAGTGACAGATAGCCGTCACCATCGGTATCCAGCCCCGTGAAGTACTTCGCAATTTCCGGCACCACGGTCGCTTCTTCCTTGCTGATCTTCCCGTCCTTGTTCTGGTCCATCGCAGCGAACGCGGCATCGATCGAGTCTGCCTGCTTGCTGAAGCGCGTCTGCTGATAAGCGCTGAATTCGGCCTTGTCGACGCGGCCATCTTTGTTGCTGTCCATCGCGGTGAACGTGGAATCGATATAGGCCTGTTTCGGGTCGGCGGGAGCGGCCTGTGCAAGCAGCGGGGCAGCGCACAGCGCGACCAGCAGGATGTTCTTGTTCATATGCATGTTGTCCGTGAATGAGGGGGGGATCAGCGGCAGGGGTAGGTGTAGCCATTACGATCGCGATAGCTGTCGGTACGGCGGTCGTAGTTGCCGTAGCGGTTCATGCAGTAGTCGGCACGCTCGCGGGTTTCGCGTTCGCGTTTGGCGGCAGCAGCGATCACGCCAGCCACCACGGCCGCACCCACTACGCCCACCACTACGCCTGTGGTCTTGGCGTCGTGGCGCCGCTCACGTTCGCGATCACGCTCCCGCTCACGTTCGCGGCGCTGCCAGTCATCGCGTTCGCGGTCGCGATAGTCCTGGTTCCACTGCGGGTTGTAGCGGTCGCCACGCTGGGCATGGGCGTCGCCGGAGTAGGGCATCAGCACCAGCAGTTGTGCGGCGGCTGCAAGCAGCAGCGCAGTCCTTCCTGTTTTCAGAAACATCGTCCAGCTCCTGTGCGGACATCGTCGGTAGCTGCAGTACACACCGCAGACATTGCGCGAACCTGCCGTCATCGCAGGCAATTGCCACGACTACCGGACCAGCGCTTCCACCGGATCCAGCTGCGCCGCGCGACGTGCAGGAAGGAAGCCGAATCCGATACCGATCAGGCTGGAGCACGCGAATGCCGCAATGATCGAGCTGGCCGAGAACACCAGGCTGAAGCCTACGTCCGCCAGTGCCAGCACCGCGCCCAGCAGCAACGCAACACCAACGCCAAGCACACCACCAAGCAGGCACACCAGCACCGACTCGATCAGGAACTGCTGCAGGATGTCGCTGCGGCGCGCACCCACGGCCATGCGCACACCGATCTCACGGGTGCGCTCGGTCACCGATACCAGCATGATGTTCATCACTCCGATACCGCCCACCACCAGCGCGATGGCGGCAATGGAGCTGATCATCATGGTGAGGATGCCGGTGGTCTGTTCGATCGACTGGCGGATCTGCGCGTTGTTGCTCATGTAAAAATCGGCGCTGCCATGACGGCGCGTCAGCAACCGCGCAATGGCCTCCTCGGCCGCGTCCATACTGATCGCATCGGATACGCGCACGGTGATGCTGGACACATGGCTCTGCCCCAGCATCCGCGCCATCGCCGTGGTGTAGGGCATCCACACCCGTAGCAGCGATGTGTCGCCGGCCGCACCGGCATCCTTCTTCACTACACCCACCACGCGCACCGGTACGTTGCCCAGCAGCAGGGTCTGTCCGATGGGGTTCTCGGCTGCGGCGAAGAAGCGCGCGCGCGTGTTGGCATCGATGATCGCCACCTGCTGGTAGCCCGCCACGCCCGGTGCGCCGAAGAAGATGCCTTCACCCAGCTTCAATCCGTGCACGCGGAAGTACTGTTCACTGACGCCCTGTATCTGCACATTCGCCGAGCGGTTGCCGCGCAGGGCGGTACCGGTGGTGGCGACGCCAGGGGTGGCGCTGTCCACGAAGGGTTGCCCAGCCAGGGCCACGCTGTCGCCCGGCGTGAGCGTCTCCACCCGCGCTGCGTGCAGATCGCCAAAGCCCGAGCCGGGATAGATCTCGATGGTGCTGGTGCCCAGTGAGGAGATGTTGGACAGGATGGCCTGGCGCGCACCCGTACCCAGCGCGACCACCGACACCACCGAGGCAATGCCGATGATGATGCCAAGCATGGTCAGGAAGGTACGCATGCGATGTGCGTTCATGGCGCGCAGGGCCATGCGGAAGGCTTCGGCGAAGCGATCACGCACGGCCTGCCAGCCGCCGCCATCGCTGCGTTGCGGCAGCGCGGTCGGCGCCGCACCCGCTGCCGACGCAGTAGCCGTGGCACGATCATCGACAATCCGCCCATCGCGTATCTCGATGATGCGCTGGGCGTGCTCGGCCACGGCCATGTCGTGGGTCACCAGCACCACCGTGTGGCCTTCGGCATGCAGCTCATCGAGGATCTTCATCACTTCCTTGCCCGACTGTGTATCCAGCGCACCGGTAGGTTCGTCGGCAAAGATCACCGCACCGCCATTCATCAGTGCGCGGGCAATCGACACGCGCTGCTGCTGGCCACCGGACAGCTCGCCGGGCAGATGCTGCATGCGTCCACCCAGGCCCAGCCGCGCCAGCAGTCCAGCGGCCCGTGCGTGGCGCTCAGCGGCGGCCATGCCGGCATAGATCGCGGGCACTTCGACATTGGACAGCGCGGTCAGGTCGGTCAGCAGATGGTAGCGCTGGAAGATGAAGCCGAAGTGCTCGCGGCGCAGTTCGGCCAGCTCGTCGGGCGACATCTGCGCGGTTTCGCGCCCGTCGATCTGGTAGGTACCGGCAGAGGGCCGATCCAGGCAGCCGAGGATGTTCATCAGCGTGGACTTGCCCGAGCCCGACTGGCCCACGATGGCGACCAGTTCACCGGCGCGGATGTCCAGGTCCACGCCGTCCAGTACCACCAGGGTCTGTTCACCGGCGGCGAATTCACGGCGCACCCCGCGTACGCTCAGCAGTGGCTCGCTCTTCGTTGCACTCATCGGGGCTGCGCGGGCGCGGTGGCCGCGTCGTCGCTGGCCTGCGCCAGCACCACCTGCTCGCCTTCCTTCAAGCCGCTGCGCACCTGCGCCTGGATCTGGTCATCCAGCCCGATGGTGATACGCCGCGCCACGGCGCGCCCGTCTGCAGCACGCACCTGCACGGTGTAGCTGCCGTCGCCCGCCCGCGCGCCCAGCGCAGCGGAGGGGATGGTCAGCACGTTGTGGGCGCGGCCCAGCACGATGCGCACCTGTGCGGTCATGTAGCTGCGCAGGCGTCCGTCGGTGTTGTCCACGTCGAACTGGCCGTTGTAGTACATGGCGGTGCGGCTGCCAGCGGACAGTGCGGGTGACGCGAGGCTGGACGTATCTTCGTTGGTGATTGATTCGGGCGCCGGCGCGATGTCGCGCAGGGTGCTGCTGTAGCGGCGGCCTGCATCGCCCAGGATGGTGAAGAAGGCCTCCTGGCCGATCGTGGTGTGCACGACATCGGCCTCGGAGATCTCGGCATAGACGGTCATCACGTCCTGGTTGCCCAGCATGACGATGGTCGGTGCGCTCTGTACCGCGTTCACCGTCTGTCCTTCGCGGGCGACGACCGCCAGTACCGTGCCATCGGTGGGGGCGGTGATGCGGGTGTATTCCAGGTTGGTCTGCGCGATGTCCACGTCGGTCTGCCGCTGCACGATCTCACCGTCCAGTGCGGTGATCTGTTCGCGGGTCGCGTCCACCTTGGCCTTTGCAGCGTCGAAGTCGGCACGCGCGACCAGCTGCGATGCGACCAGCTGTTGCTGCCGCTGCAGGGTCAGTTCGAACTGGCGTAGATCGGTGGCCAGTGCATCGCGGTTGGCGCGTGCGGTGCGTTGCGCCGCCTGCGAACTCAGCAGTGCATTGCGTTGGGTACGCGAATCGATGTCAGCAATCGGATCGCCTGCCTTCACCTTGTCGCCCAGCTTTACGTGCAGTGTTTCGATACGACCGGAGACCTGCGCACCCACGCTCACCAGTCGCGAAGGCTTCAGGGTGCCGGTGGCTTCCACCACCTGTTCGATGTTCCCACGCACAACCGGCGCGAGCTGCAGCGCTGGCGGTGGCGTGGGTCGCAGCCACAGCCAGGCGGCAATGGCGGCGCACGATATGGCGCCAGCAATCATCAGCAATCGGCGGTGTCTGCGCGGTGCAGTGCTCATCGGCACAGCATCCAGAAGAGGGCGGTCATCGGTGGTCCTCGCGGCGAAAGAGATGCACGCGCCGGATGCGGGCGTGGATGGCCGTCGAGTCTCGATGCGTTGGGTTGCGTGAACCTTGCGGCGCTGCCGTGGATTTCAGCCCGCAGCCTTGGCACTGAGCAGCGCCACGGCGATGAACTGCAGCGCGCTGGCCAGCACCAGCAGCGTGCTGCGCAGGCGCTCGGACGTCATGCACACGCTGCAGACCTGGCATAGCGCACCCACCGCCAGCCCCGTGACAGCGAGTGTGCTGGTGGAGTGCGGGTGCACGCCTTGTACCACCGCAGGTGCCGACGCACTTGCCAACATCATCCAGGCGGCATGCTTATCGATGTTGTGCAGATGAGCCGGGATTGGTCGCGATGATGTTGATCGCCATGCGGACAGCGCGTGCAGCGCGCCATGCACGACGATGAAGGACAGCACAGCGCTGGTCATGGACACGAATGCATGGCGGTGCGTGGAAATCACCATCGCGCTGCCAGGCAGCAACAGGAACAGCGCGGCAAATAGACGCATGAGAACGTCCGGACGCGTGGTCTCGGGTATCGCACGCAGCCACTGCGGCCAATGCGGCAACCCGCGCGCACGAGCGGTGCGCGGGCCTCGATTCCACGCCGCTGCCGTCAAGCCGGATGCAGCCGGTGTCGCATGGGTTCGGGCAGCAGAGGAGGGGGGAGGAGTTCCTTCGGTCACGCGCAGGCTTCCTGTCAGGGCGGAACGCGATGGCACCGCAGATGCCATCGGTTCGATGCTGCGCAGCAAACATTGCCGCAACCTTGCCTGCCATTGCCATCTGCTGCGCGTGGACAGGCGGCAGTCACGGATGTGGGGACGTCTTCAGTGTCCTACGGTGACGCAGCGGCGACGCCCGGATGCAGCGGGAATTCCACGCGGATCAATGCGCCACCGCCGGGAGCATCCAGAATCGTGACGTGGCCGCCGTGACGGTTGATCACCTGCCGCACCAGATTCAGTCCCAGGCCTGCGCCGGTCTGACGAGGCCGCAGCCGCTGGAACGGCTCGAACACGCGTTCGCGCTGGTCGACCGGAATGCCGGGGCCATCGTCTTCCACTTCCAGGCAGCTGCCCTGCACCCGCACGATGATATGGCGACCACCATGCTCGGCGGCATTCAGCACCAGGTTGGAGATCACCCGCTCGACCGCGCCGGCCTCACCCAGCACCGGGAAATGTGGCTCCACCGCCACTGCCACGGTCTTGTCCGACTGGATCAGCAGCGGCGCAAGATCGGCCGCCACCCGTTTGGCCACCCGGGCCAGGTTGAGGGTTTCCTTCGGGCCGTCCTCTTCCATGCGGTGAAGGTCCAGCAGCTGCTCGGCCAGCGTCGCCAGCCGCGCGACTTCCACAGCCAGACTGCGCGAGGTCGAATCGTCTGCGGTGTCGATCTTAAGCCGCAGGATCGCGATCGGCGTGCGTAGTTCGTGCGCCGCTGCGGCGATGAATCGGCGCTGCCGCTCGTGTCCTTCATCCAGCCGGCCCAATGCGTCGTTGACGGCTGTCACCAGCGGCGCGATCTCCACTGGCACGGCGGTTTCGGTCAGGCGGATGCCGCGACGGCTGGCCGAAATGTTGCCGGCTTCCTGCGCGATGCGTTCGACACCGGCCAGTGCCCGGCGCACGATGATCGGGGTCAGGATGATGGTAGCCAGCGCCAGCAGCAGGAAGATCGGCAGGGTGATGATGTGCGCGGCCAACGCCATCTGCATGGTCAGCGAATCGGTTTCGCCATGGGCCATGATGGTCAGCTTGCCGGCCGGCCCACTGTGCTGCCGTACCACCACCGCCAGGCCATCGCTGCGATCACGCCCGCGCAGGTCGCCATAGGGGATGCCATCGAGGGCGCCGACCAGCGAGGCATAGGCCGGTGGCACATGGCCGAAGGTGACATGGTGCCCATGCTCGTCCTCGGCGATGAACCACGCACCGGGGACGATCTTCAGCAGTTCGGCCAGCTCCGGCGTGTGCTGCACGTACAGTTCACCATTGCGGTCGCGGTGCACTGCCTCGGCGGCTACTGGCGCGAAGGTCTGGATGGTGTAGTAGCCACCGCTGTCGGCACGAACCAGCACCATCAACAGGGCGAAGAAGGCCACCAGCAAGGCCAGCAGCTGGTAGATCAGTGTCTTGACGATCAGCGGGCGCTTCAACGACGGGCGACGCGCCATCACTTGCTTTCCCGCATCAGATAGCCAACCCCGCGAATGGCGTGGATCTCCACACCGGCATCGGCATCGGCCAGCTTGCGGCGCAGGCGCGAGACGTGCGAATCCAGCGTGTTGGAATGGATGCCGTCGTCGAAGCCATACACCGCCATCTCGATGGATTCGCGCAGCACGGTGCGGCCCAGGCGTCGAGCGAGGGCGGCCAGCACCCGGATCTCGCGCCGCGGCAGCTCCAGCCGCTGGCCGCCCACACTGGCCTCGCCCGAGGTGGGGTCGAACACCAATCGGCCGATGCTGATGGACTCCACCTGCAATCCGCTTGGGCGACGGCCTGCCGCCCGGATCCGTGCGAACAGTTCCTCCAGCGCGAAGGGTTTGGCAAGGTAGTCATCGGCCCCTTCATCCAGACCGGCAATCCGGTCCGGCAACTGGCCCAGCGCGCTCAGCACGATGATCGGCACCCCGGGATTGTGCTCGCGCAGCAGGGAAATCAACGCCAGGCCATCGCCATCGGGCAGGGTCCGGTCCAACAGCACCAGATCGTGCAGCCCGCACAGAGCCGCCTCCCGGGCCAATGCCAGCGTGTTGGCCAGGTCCACTACATAGCGCTCACGCTGCAGGGCAGACTTGAGGGTGGCGGCCAGTTCGGCTTCGTCTTCGATCAGCAGGATGTGCATCAGCAGGGCTTGGGGCAGGGAGGGGCCACAGAGGGCGGTTCGGCACGCGCCGGCACCGTATTACAGGAACATTGCGTGAACATGGCGTGCCTCCGTATCTGCCGGAAGGCCAGGAGGATGAGGTGAAGCCGAGAGGCAGGCGCAAGGTTCACGCAATCCAGGCGCTCCAGCCTTGGCGCCCTTCGCAGTTCCCATCCCCTGGAGTCACCATGAAGTTGTTTGTTCCGCTGCTGTTCCTCGCCACGCTCACCGGTTGCACCACCGCCAAGATGACCGTCACCCCCGACGGCCGCCGTGGCGTTTCCATCGACTGCAGTGGCTCCAGCTCCTGGAGCGGGTGCTACGAGAAGGCCGGGCAGATGTGCCCGGGTGGCTACGTGGTCTTCAGCAAGGATGGCGATGAGGGCAACGCCATTGCGGTGGGCAACAAGAACGGCTTCACCTCCACGCAGATGGCCACGCGTTCGATGCTGGTGTCCTGCTCGGGCTGATGCCGGCCGGGGAGGTGGCCATTGCACCTCCCTGGCGCGTTGCTCAAAGGCGCTGGCCTAGAACTAGAAGCTGTAGCCAGCCTGCACATACACCCGGCGCGGCTCGCCCGGGAAATGGCCGTTGCGCTCGATGAAGCCGCTGGCCGCGTACACCTTGTCGAACAGGTTCTTGATGTTGGCCTGGAACTGCCACTGCTTCCACGTGGTTTTCCAGCTCATATCGAACACCGTGTAGGGCTTCACCCGTTGGCCATCCAGGCTGATGCGCTCATCCACGTAGTCGGCACCAAAGCCGACGGCCGAACGGATCGCGGGCAGATCGTAGCGTGTCCACACGCCCAGCTTGTTGCGCGGTGCATTGGCGAAGCGGTCGCCAGAGGCATTGGTGATGCCGTTGGGCCCCGCGTCTTTCACCCGCGCATCGTTGTAGGCGTAGGTCAGGTTCAGCACCCAGCGCTCGGTCACGTCGGCCAGAAGATCCAGTTCCATGCCGGTGCTGCGCACCAAGCCCAACGCCGCCAGCTGGTTCACGCCATTGATGACCTCGCCAGTGGCCTGCACGATGTTGCTGCGGTCGATGCGGTAGGCCGCCAGGTTCAGGCTCGCGCGTTCGGCCAGCAGCGATTTCATGCCCACTTCCCATTGCCTGCTGCGCTCTGCATCGAACGGTCCACCTGCCGCGGAGTTCTGGTTTGCTGCTGACTGCGGTACGAAGCCGCTGGCCACGTTGGCATACAGGTGCAGACCATCGCGCACGGTGAAGGTACTACCCAGCCGCCAGCTGATGTCGTTGCCGTCCACGCTGCTACCGGCGATGCGGTCGTCATCCTTGAACCCATCCCAGCGCAGGCCGGCCAGCACGTGCCAGCGCGGGGTCAAGGCAAGCTCATCCTGCAGATACCCGCCATAGCGCTTGCTGCGTGTGCTGGTGCTGCGCCAGGGCAGCGCAGACAGGTTGTAGTCGTGCCAGGTACTGGCGCCGTACACCGGGTTGAACAGATCGATGCCGCGCACCGGGCCGGCGCCGCGGGCGAGGTCGGCGCTGTTGGCCGTCTGCGCGGTGAATTCCGCATCCAGCTGGTATACGTCCGCGCCGAACAGCACCTTGTGTTCGATCGCACCGGTGCTTGCCCGCCACACCGCGTTGGCGTTGGCGGTGAACGCCTCGTTGTCGCGGATCTGGTTGCGCAGCTGGCGGGTCATCCATTCGGCCACGCCATCGCGGTCGCGGTCGATCAGGCCCATCGGCTCGTGATACATCTGGTGCTCGTTGTTGCTGAACCAGCGTGCGGCGACGTCCACGTCCAGGTCGTCGCGCGGCGCGAAGCGGTACTGCGCCAGCGCAACCTTGGCCCGCATGTCCAGGAAATCGCTGTCCTCGTTGTGGTTCCAGCGGCGGTCGGTCAGGAAATTGCCCTTGTCGTCGACCGGCACACCGCGCAGGCGGTTACCGCCCAGATTCTGGGCAATGTCGGTGAACTGCAGCACCAGCTCGCCGGTGTCGCCCACATCGAAGGCCAGCGAGGCATCGCCGATCACGCTTTCACTGTCGGTGTTCCAGCGCACGCCCTGCTCGTTGTCGCCATACAGGCCGGCGCGGTAGCGCACCGTGCCGGCTGCGTTCAACGGCCCGGTACCTTCGATCGAGCCGGCGCGGAAATCCCTGTTTCCCACCTGCAGTTCAACGCGGCGTTCGGCAGTGGCCTTCGGCTTGCGGGTCACATAGTTGATGACGCCGCCAGCGTCGCCACCACCGTACAACGCGCCGGCCGGCCCCTTCAGCACCTCCACCCGCTCGATGTTGAACAACTGCGGTACCGAGAAGCCCGCATAGGGATCGCCGCGGAGGCCGTCATACAGCACGTTCTCCTGACGGAACCCACGCAGGGTCACCCCGGCATAGCTGAAGTAGCTGATGCCGCTGATGCTGCGATAGAGATCGGTCACCTGGCGTGCGGCCTGGTCGTCGATCAGCTCGCGCGGCAGCACCTGGATGGACTGCGGCACGAGTTCCAGCGGGGTATCGGTACGGGTGCCGACAGCGGCATCATCTACCTGGTACAGCGTCTGAGCGCGCCCGCGCACCTCCACCTTGTCCAGCTCCTGCACGCTCCTCCACGGAGCGTCGGCGGCATAGCCTGTAGCAGCGAAGGCCAGTGTCGTGGTGAGGCACAGAATGCTCTGGCGGGGCAGGAGATGGGGCATGGGCGTTGTCGATGTGGCTGCAAATGAGAAAGATTAGCATTTGCGACGACCCGGTACCCATCCCCCGATTGCGCTATGGACACGAGGACGGGTCCGTATAGGGCGTACCGGCCAGTGCCACCAGCGTCCCCGTGGCGCCGCGCACGATCAGCGGCACCATCGCCTGCCGCGGATCGCCGCCGTCCGACAGCACGCGCAGTCCCTGTTCGTAGGCGGTCACCATCGACGCCATCAGCATCGATGCACCCAGTCGCGCGTCGGCATCCTCGACGGGTCGCCCCGCAGACTCAGCCATCAACTGTGCCAGGTCATCGGTCAGCAGCGCCTGCAGCTGCCGCGCATGGGCCACCAATACCGCGCTCTGCGCCACGGTTTTCCAGAACGACGCTGCACCGGCATTGATCCGCAGCAACGGATGGCCGGTGTCCAGCAGTTCCCGCACCAGCGCCTGGAAGGCGGCCAGCGGCGTCATGGATGCGCGCGCGGCCATGCCGTCACGCAGCAGCTGTCGCGCTTCCTCATCGCGGTCGAACACCAGCTGTTCCTTGCTGGCGAAGTAGTTGAACACCGTCTTGCGCGACACCCCGGCGGCGTCGGCGATCTCGCTCATCGACACTGCCTCGAAGCCGCGCTCGATGATCAGCCGGGTGGCGACGTCGGAAATCGCCTGTCGGGTCTCGGCTTTACGTTGTTCACGGCGGCCGGGCGGCGGGGTCATGGGTGGTTCACTTGTGGAAACGTACACCGAGTGTAACATTGTCACCGCCAGAGCGCCGACCCGGTGCTCACGAGGATTTCCAATGCGGTACGACGTCGTCATTGCCGGGGCTGGCCCGGTTGGGCTGTTGCTGGCCTGCGAACTGGGCCAGGCGGGATGCTCGGTGCTGGTGCTGGAGCAGGCGGCCTCGCCGGAGTCGCCGCTGAAGCGCCTGCCGTTCGGCCTGCGTGGATTGAATGCCCCCACACTGGAGGCGCTCGACCGGCGCGGCCTGCTGGATGTCGTCGCTGCGGGCCAGGTGCTGAAGCCGGAGAAAGGCCCGCCGCCGCCCGGCACCGCGCATTGGTTGTCGCAGCCGCGCAGGCTGGGTGGGCACTTCGCTGGTATCCCGTTCGCGTTGGACAACGTCGACAGCGGTCGCTGGCCTTGGCGCCTGCCCACCCCGGTCGGCACGCAGATGGCGGTGGAGCTGCAGGCGCTGGAGGCCGTGCTGGCCGAGCGCGCACAGGCGCTGGGCGTGCTGATCCTGCGTGGTGCGGGCGTGCAGGACGTGCGCTCGGGTACCGATCAGGTCCAGGTCGAGGCAGGCGGGCAGTCCTTTCGCGGGCGCTGGCTGGTCGGCTGCGATGGTGGCCGCAGCACCGTGCGCAAGCAGTGCGGCTTTGCCTTCGGCGGAACCGATCCGGAGTTCACCGGCCACTCGCTCAGCGTTGAGCTGGAAGATCCGGCGGTACTCATCCCGGGGCGTCACACCACCGCGCAGGGCATGTGCAATTTCAATCCGCCGGGCACCATCGCCCTGGCCGATTTCGACGGCGGCGCAGGCCATCGCCAGCCACTCGACCGCGATACGGCGCAGGCGCTGCTGCGCCGTATCTCCGGCCGCGACGCAACGATCACCACACTGCACCTGGCCACCACCTGGACCGATGGCGCACGGCAGGCCACCGCCTATCGTCGTGGCCGCGTGCTGTTGGCCGGCGATGCCGCGCATGTGCATTCACCGCTGGGCGGGCAGGGGCTGAACCTGGGCCTGGGGGATGCGATGAATCTTGGCTGGAAGCTCGCCGCCGTCGTGCGCGGCGACGCAGATGAAGCGCTGTTGGATACCTATCAGGCCGAACGCCATCCGATCGGCGCCCGCGTGCTGGAGTGGTCGCGCGCGCAGGTCGCACTGATGCGCCCAAGTGCGGGCTCGCGTGCACTGGCTGCCATCGTGGCCGATCTGGCAGAAACACGTGATGGCGCCACGTATCTTGCCGAGCGCGTATGGGGTGTGGGCCAGCAGCTGGATCTGGGTCAGCCCCATCCGCTGGTGGGCCGCAGCACACCGGATTTCCTGCTTGCCGATGGTCGTCGCATGGGAGAGCTGCTGCGGGCAGGGCAGGCGGTGCTGCTGGTGTTCGATGCTGCTGCCTCGTTGTCCGCGGCGGTTGATGTCGAACGAGCCCGCATCCTGTCCATCGCGCAGCCGGCTGTGGATTCGCTGGGCCTGTCCGCGCTGCTGGTTCGTCCGGACGGCATTGTCGCCTGGGCCAGTGATGGCGCCGATGCGACGGGACTGGCGCAGGCCGTACGGCAATGGGGGTGCCCCGTTGGCAGGGAAGCGATTGCCTGAGTCCCGGCGCAGCCCGCACAGGGCTGCGCCGCCCTCTTTCAGAGCTCCTTCTTCTTCCCGCTCAGGTCCAGCGGCTGGTCGCTGCCTTTGCGCTCGCTCGACCAGACCTCAACGCTCTTGCTGCATCGGCTTTCGCGGGCGGCAACCTCCGGCGGCAGGTCCTTCACATGCGGCGACTCCTGGCAGGCGGCATGCATGGCCGAATCATCATAGGTGGCACAGGCGCTGACCGAGGCGAGTGCAAGAACACCGAGGGCGGAGCGGAACAGGGGCTGCAGGAGGCGCATGGGGGTCTCGGGAAGGGGCTGGTCTGGCCATCGAATTCAATCCGTGACCCGGCGCACGCGCAATCCGACTGGCAGCACTTGTTATTGAATGACAAGTGTGGGAATGCTCGGAAGCTGCCGCTGCCGCTCAGGCAATGCAGATCAGGAACACCGTCGACAGCACGAGCATCAACACGAACACGCGCCGACTCAGGGCCAGGCAGGTCAGGCAGGCCGCCAGCGCCCAGGCCGCCAGCAGCACACATCCCAGCAACCACAGCCCGACCGTCATCATCGAGCCGGCCGCTGCGGCAGACAAGGCAAAGGCCTTGAACAGCGCCACGCCCAGCACGCTGCCCAGCGCGCCGGCCCGCAGGGCAATCGCATCGTGGCAGGTGGGGGAAATCTGGCGGTGCATGAGGGTTGTGTCGCGCGTGGGGAGCTGGCGTGCGCAACTCTGCAGCAAGGCGGATCTACGCCGCGTGTTTGTCAGCCTGCAACGTGGTTACCGCGCGCGCAGCGCGGTCGCCTCAGTCGAACTCGCCGTCCGCCGCTTCCAGGCGACGCCGGTATTCGGCGCGGTGCTTGAACAGCCGCTGGCACTCCTCCGAGCGATGGATGCGACTGCCAGGCTCGTTCGCCACGGAGTCGCACATCTTGGCGATATGGTTGTTCCCGGCCAGTTCCATCACGAAGAACACCGCGGTGATGCCAGCACCCAGCAGCACCACATACAGCAGGCGGCTGAGCCAGCGTGAGCGCTTGCGTTCGAAATGCTGTTGCAGCGTCAGGTCGAAGCGGATGATGCTCAGCACGATCCAGACCACGCTGACGAGGAAGCACAGCGTTGGCAGCAGCCCACGCCAGAGCCCAGCCTCGTAGACCGATTCGTTGTAGTGCACCGCCGCGCCGGCACCGGCGATGGCGATGGCCAACGCCCAGTTGCGGCCCAGCGAGAGCAGGTCATCGAGCAGCTTCTCGCGTCTATGGGGAGTGACTGCCACGGAGCATCCTTGAGCAAGACCCTCGGCCGCAGGTTGCGGCCGATCTGCGCAGATGGTGCGGCATCATCGAAGCGTTGAGAAGCTGGGCCTTCAGCGGCTGCCGGCGACAGCGGCCTTGCGGTTCTTCTCCAGCATCACCGACACGCACCACAGCAGCAGGCCGCCGACCGCAGTCGCCGCACCCACGTAACCGGTGGTGGCCGGGCTGAAGCCGGCGCTGATCGCCATGCCGCCCAGCCACGGGCCGAGCGCATTGGCGGTGTTGAACGCCGCATGGTTGGACGCGGCGGCGAGGGTCTGCGCTTCACCGGCCACGTCCATCAGGCGGGTCTGCAGCACCGCAGCCAGGGCGCCCATCGTGCCCACGGTGATGATCATCGGGCCGATGGTCCACACCGATTCGGCAGCCAGCGGGTACAGCAGCAGCATCACGATCGACCACACCAGCACCACGGCGGCTGCCTTGAAGTGGAACTTGTCGACCAGCCAGCCGCCGGCGATGTTGCCGATGATCGCGCCGATGCCGAACACGCCCACCGCCAGCGGCATCCACGATTCGGCCACGCCGGTCACCTGCACCAGGGTCGGCGCCAGATAGGTGAACACGCAGAACATGCCGGCAAAGCCCACCGCGCCGATCGACAGCGCCAGCCACACCTGGGTGGTGTTGAACGCGCGCAGCTCGCGCATCGGCGAGGTCCGCACCTCATCGGGGTCGGGCAGCAGGAAGCGCGCGATCATCGCCACCGTGGCGATGGCCAGCACGCTGACCAGGGCGAAGGCGGTGCGCCAGCTCAGCTGCTGGCCCAGCCAGGTGGTCAGCGGATTGCCGATCAGGATTGCAACGGACAGGCCGAGCAGCACGCGCGACATCGCCTGGCCGCGCTGGCCGGCCGGGCTGATCGCTGCGGCCACCAGCATCGCTACGCCGAAGTAAGCGCCATGCGGCAGGCCGGCGACGAAGCGTGCCACCAGCATCGTGCCGTAGTTCGGTGCCAACGCGCTGGCCAGATTGCCGACGGCGTAGAAGCCCATCAGCGCCAGCAGCAGCTTGCGGCGCGGGAAGCTGGCGCCGACGAAGGCCAGGATCGGTGCACCCACCACCACGCCGATGGCGTAAGCGCTGATCAGGTGGCCGACCTGCGTTTCGCTGATCGACAGGCCGCGGCTGATCTCCAGCATCAGGCCCATGCTGGCGAATTCACTGGTGCCGATGGCGAAGCCGCCCAATGACAGGGCGAGGATGATCAGGGTGCGCTGGCGCGGCGTCAGCCGAGCGGCCAGAGGGGAATTGGGGCTCATGCGGGGGGCGCAAAGGGGCGGGGAAGCGCCACATTGTACTGCTGCACCGCAGCAGGCATCAGCCAGGCTGGGGGTAAATCAGTGTTCGATGGATGATGCCGCCCGCGCTGGCTGCTGGCCAAGCGCCGCCAGGGCCTGTCGGTATTTGTCGCGCAGGCGCTCGGCGGTGGCGGCATCCAGTGACGCCAAGCGCGCTTCATCGGCGTTGTCGGCGATATCGGCCAGCTTGACCTTCAGCGCCAGCGGATCCGCCGCTATCCGCGCGTAGTACGTGGCGGCATCCGCCGCAGACGTCCTGCTGAGCAACCGCACCGCATGCTGCAACGGGTCTGGGAAGGCGTTTACCTGCTCAGCGAAGGCAGGGCAGTCCTCGACCACATCATGCAGCCAGGCCACCACCTCGGCGTCATCATCGCCACGCACGGCAGCAGCCACCCGGCCGACGTGGCAGATGTAGGGCTGTCCTGCCTTGTCGACCTGGCCGGCATGGGCCTCCATTGCCAGCGTGCGTGCGCGTGCCACCCAGTCCATCGCGATCTCTCCGTCCCGAGCGTGTATTGTCGTACGGGTCGTGTGCATGCCGCCACCACGGCCGTGCAGGCATCATCGGACGCTGCAGGAATGGCATCTGGATTCCATCAGGGAGATGAGACATGCAGGAATACACCCATCAGCTGGAACTACGCGGCCGCTTCCGTCTGGTAGCGGTGACCCACGAGCCGGTGTACGCTCCCGGCGATGTGGTCGGCCATGCGGTCATCGTCGACGATGGGGAGCGTCTGACCGACCTGATGTCGTTGGCCGATGCGCGCCGGTACCTTGAGGAACTGGTGCGGGAAGAGGGTGTGGAGCCCGGGCTGGAGAATGAAGTCAACCTGCGGAAGAAGGCGTCGCAGCGACGCCGCCGCTAAGCCGTCGCGCCCATGGGGCGCATCATGGAGGATTCGGGTGTTGTCCAGTAAGAAGTATCTGCTCATCGCCATCATCACGCTGGCAACCCTGCTGCTCGGGTTCGTGCTTTCCGGTTACCTGACGCTGCTGCTGCTTGGTCTGGATACCAAGCTGCTCACCTGGAATACCTATTACCAGTATTTCCACGCCATCGGCCAGCCGCAGGTTGCCCCGTTCGTGGGGAAGATCAAATGGGCCGGTTACCTCGGCTTTGGTCTGCCGCTGCTGGTGCTGGCCATCGTCGGCCTGGTCGTGCTGTTGAAGAAGGACAAGCGCTCGCTGCACGGTGACGCGCGCTTTGCCACCAGCGCCGATCTGGCCAAGCATGGCATGTTCAAGAAGAGCGGCCAGAGCATCGTGGTCGGCAGCCATGGCGGCAAGCTGGTGCGGCTGGACGGCCAGCAGTTCGTCATCCTGGCCGCCCCGACCCGCTCGGGCAAGGGCGTCGGCGTGGTCATCCCGAACCTGCTGGAGTACGGCGAATCACTGGTGGTGCTGGACATCAAACAGGAGAACTTCGACCTGACCAGTGGTTGGCGCGCCAGCCAGGGCCAGGAAATCTACCTGTTCAATCCGTTCGCCGAAGATCGCCGTACCCATCGCTGGAACCCGCTCAGCTACGTCTCCGACGACCCGGCGTTCCGGGTGTCGGACCTGATGAGCATCGGTGCGATGCTCTATCCCGACGGTTCGGAAGACCAGAAGTTCTGGATCAGCCAGGCGCGCAATGCCTTCATTGCCTTCACCCTGTATCTGTTCGAGAACTGGGATGACGAGCGCAGCAGCGGTTTCCCGGGCGGGCAGGGCACGCCAACCCTGGGCGCGGTCTACCGCCTGTCCTCCGGAGATGGCAGCGATCTGAAGAAGTTCCTGAAGAGCCTGTCCGAGCGTCCATTCCTGAGCAGCAACGCGCGCTCGGCGTTCGCCAACATGCTGTCCCAGGCCGACGAGACCTTCGCCTCGATCCTGGGCACCTTCAAGGAACCGTTAAATCCCTGGATCAATCCGGTGCTGGACAAGGCCACCAGCACCAACGACTTCCTGCTCACCGACGTGCGCAAGAAGAAGATGACCATCTACATCGGCATCCAGCCCAACAAGCTGGCCGAAAGCCGATTGATCATCAACCTGTTCTTCAGCCAGCTGATCAACCTCAATACCAAGGAACTGCCCAAGTCCAATCCGGACCTGAAGTACCAGTGCCTGCTGTTGATGGACGAATTCACCTCGATCGGCAAGGTCGAAATCATCGCCTCGGCGGTGTCCTACATGGCCGGTTACAACGTGCGCCTGCTGCCGATCATCCAGAGCATGTCGCAGCTGGATGCCACCTATGGTCGTGAAGTCTCGCGCACGATCATTACCAACCATGCGCTGCAGATCCTGTACGCCCCGCGCGAACAGCAGGACGCCAATGACTATTCGGACATGCTGGGCTACACCACCATCCGCAAGAAGAACGTCACCCACGCGCGCGAGAAGACCCATAGCTTCACCGAGGAGCGCCGCGCGCTGATGCTGCCGCAGGAGCTCAAGGCGATGGGGCCGGACAAGGAGGTCTTCCTGTACGAAGGCATTCCGCATCCGGTCAAATGCGACAAGATTCGCTACTACAAGGACCGCTATTTCACGTCACGACTACTGCCAAAGGTTGACGTGCCGATGCTTGATGTCTAAGTTGCAGACATGAAAGTGTGACGGATGCACGCATTCATTGAAGTGAATTAGTGAGGCACGTCAAAGAAACGCCATACGTTGGTCAAAATTCAGATTTGTCTGACATCGAATTGACGCGTAGTTGTGCGACTCTATGCGTGGCTTGCGAATCTGTGTGATTCGTCATGCTTTCAGAGTGGCCAGGAGTTTCAGCCATGGGAGCAGGGATGGTTCCGACGTTGGTGAGGGTGCGTGAGAGGGGCCTCGGATGAGGTTGCTTCACGCGACTTGGTTGGCAGCTTTCGAGCTGCAGGGGAACCGTGCCCATGTGCTGTTAAGCAGTGCATTCGTTACGTTTCCGGCGTGCATCGCGCAGTGCCGGACGACCAAGGGACCAACATCGGGACTGCTTTTTCGTACGTCAAAGTGAAGCCCGTATGAATCAGGCGTTTATTGCAAAAATGTCCATCGCCGCAGTGGCGGCGTTGATGGTGGCAGGTTGTGCCACCAAGCCCGCACCCGACTTCGGGGGACGCTGGAAGCCGGTCAACCGTTTCGCGACGGCTCCGACCGAGATTCCGCTGTACTCCAGCTACGTCTATCAGGCGTCGCCGATGGATCGCACGCTGAAGGCCATGCTCGAGCGCTGGGCCAAGGATTCCGGTCGCACGCTGGACTATCGCCTCAGTTCGGATTTCACCCTGTATGGCGCGGTGTCGGAGATCGACACCACCAACGCACAGCAGGCCGTGATCGATCTCACGGCGGCCTATGCGGCGCAGGGCGTTTCCGTCTCCATCGTCGGCAACCAGATCGTCGTGCAGAGCGCTGGATCGACGCCAACCGCGTCGGCCCAGGATCCTGAAGCCAGCAGCGGCAGCTGAGACCGCGTCGAAATCATCGAACGTGCCGCACCCCGCGCCTGGCGCAGGGGCGTCGCGCCCATTGATGTTTCAGCAGTACGGAAGAACCCATGTTCCGCAAGAAGGATGCAGGCAACAGTCCCAAGGTCGAGCAGTCGGTCGCCAAGGCGGTCAGCTACGAGATCACCGTGGCCGACATGGCCCGGCGCAGCGAGCGTCGTGCCTGGTGGGTCGCCACCGGTTCGTTGCTGATGTCGCTGGCGCTGGCCGGTGGCTACTACTACATGCTGCCGTTGAAGGAGAAGGTGCCGTTCCTGGTGATGGCCGATGCCTATACGGGCACGGCGACGGTTGCGCGGCTGCGTGGCACGTTCCAGGGTGAAACCATCACTACCAACGAGGCAGTCAATCGCAGCAACGTCGCCCAGTATGTGCTGGCGCGTGAGTCGTATGACTCGGCGGTGATGGGCCTGCGCGACTGGGAGCTGGTGTTTGTGATGTCCAGCGATCCGGTGGCGCAGAGCATGAAGCTCCGTTATGCCGGCAACAATCCGCAGAACCCGTTCGTAATGTACGGGCGCGGCAAGGCTATCCGGGTCAAGATCCTCAGCATCACTCCGCTCGGAGCACAAGCGAATGGCAGCTTCCGTGGCGCCTCTGTGCGTATCCAGCGCAGTCTGCTCGACAAGCGCACGGGGGCCGCAACCTATCTGGACAACCAGCTGGTGACGATGCGCTTCGAGTACAACCAGAACCTCGCGCTGTCCGAGCAGGATCGCGTGCTCAATCCGCTGGCTTTCCAGGTTACGGAGTATCGCGTCGACAACGATTACGCCCGTGGCGTGCCGGTGCCGGACGACAGCGCCATGCAGGATCAGGCACAGCAGGCCGCGCAGCAGGCGCAGTTGGCCGCGCAGCAGGCACAAGGGATCTACGACCCGAACAACCCCGCCGCTGCGACCATGATCGACCCGGCTACCGGGCAGCCTGTGGCGGCACCGGTCAATGGCCAGATGCAACAGATGCAGGGGCAGCCGGTACAAGGCCAGCCGATGCAGGGTCAAACGATGCCAGGGCAGGCCATGCCCGGGCAGCCGGCGATGCCGCCGGCACCGAACAATTCCACCGGAAATGCTGATGGAGCAAGCAACCGATGAGTAGTCGAAAAGTCAGGGGGAGCGCATTGGCGCTGCTGTCATTGCTGTCGCTGGTGTTTTCCACCGCAGCGATGGCACAGGCGGTAGACCATTACGAGTACGAGAAGGATCGCATCTATCCGGTTCGCACCGGCCTGGGTCTGACCACCCAGATCGAACTGAGCCCGAACGAGAAGATCCTCGACTACAGCACCGGTTTCAGCAACGGCTGGGAGCTGACCCGTCGCGAGAACGTGTTCTACATCAAGCCGAAGAACGTCGACGTCGACACCAACATGATGGTGCGCACCGAGACCCATTCCTACATCTTCGAATTGAAGGTCGTGGCAACGGACTGGCGTCAGCTGGAGCAGGCCCGTCGCGCCGGCGTGCAGTACAAGATTGCCTTCACCTACCCGAGCGACACCGAATTCGGGTTGGCACAGGAGGCGGTCGAGGAAGAAGCCAAGCCGCTGCTCAGCACTGAGCTGGCCAAGGATCGCCAGTACAACTTCAACTACTCCTATTCGACCAGCAAGGCGAAGAAGATGGGGTGGCTGATTCCGGTCAACGCCTACGACGATGGCAGCTTCACCTACCTGAAACTGCCGAATTCGCCCGAGTACAAGACGGGCATCTTCCCGGCCGTGTTTGGACGCGAGAAGGAGTACGGTGAGGACTTCGTGGTCAATACCACCGTTGAAGGCAATACCTTGATCGTCCACGGGACTTACCCGTACCTGGTCATCCGCCACGGCGATTATGTCGTTGGTCTGCGAAGGAACGTGAAGAAATGAGCCAGCAGAACACTCCCGGAAACGAACCGAACAATGGTCCTGACCAGGGCCAGAGCCCCTACGGCAGCAGTCCAGGTGCTGCGCCTGAGACGCCATCCAATCCTTATTTCGGCAATACCCAGGCTGGGGCGACCCCCGATCTGGATGCGGGAGCCCCGCAACTGCGCTCGGCTGAAGAGCAGCGGCTGAACCGGAAGGCGCTGTTGTTCCTTGGCGGTATTGTGGTGCTGTTGGTAGCGATGGGCTTCCTGCTGTTCCGCAAGGGCAAGGATGATGAAGGCTCTCAGGACAAGCCGCGTGAGATTGCACGTGCCACAACTCCGGAACTGCCAAACGTAGCTCCGCCGCCGCAGGCGCCGCCTGCAGCAGCGGAGCCGATTCCGATGTTGCCTGCGTTGCCCCAGGACGACGGCCCGAAGCTGGTTCCGGTGGCGCCGAGGCAAGAAGCCATGCTGCCGCGTGGCCCAACCCTGTTGGAGCGCCGAATCTCCGGCGCGGACGACGCGGCCGTGGGTGCAGGCAATCGTCCGGGTGGTCCGCAGTCCCAGCGAAGTGCGCTGGACGAGCAAACCCGTCAGGCGCTGTTGGCGAACATGATGCCGAACCAGCAGGGTCAGCAAAAGGTTCGCCGGGGCCCGGACGTGGAAGACATCTCCACGGCATCGTTCATCCGCAGCCCCGATGCATTGCTGGTGCGTGGTACCTACCTGCGCTGCGTATTGGAGACCCGCATCATCACCGATCTGGCCGGGTATACCTCGTGCCTGCTCACCGAGCCGGTCTATTCCATCAATGGCCGTACCCTTCTGTTGCCCAAGGGTTCCAAAATCTACGGTGCCTATGGTGGCGGCCCGGCTGGAAAGCGCGTGGAAGTCATTTGGGATCGGATCACGACTCCGAACGGTTTGGACGTCGCAATGTCCAGCCCGGGCGTTGACGGCTTGGGTGGCGCAGGTCACCCGGGTCAGTACAGCGCGCACTGGGGTGCACGTATCGCTTCGGCACTGATGATCAGCCTCATCGCTGATGCTTTCAAATACGCTGCTGCCGAACATGGTCCGGAAACCACCACCGTGGCCAACAATGGCATGACCATCCAGTCTCCGTATGAGAGCGCTACCGCACGCACCATGGAGCGGCTGGCCAACGAGGCGCTTACCAGCGGCCGTCGTCCGCCGACTGTCACCATCAATCAAGGCACGATTGTGAACGTCTACGTCGCAAAGGACGTCGATTTCACCAGCGTGCTGAACGCCCGCAGGTAATCCAAGAACGACCATGGACGCCGAAGTGTCACCCCTCGCCCTCGTCTCCAGCGATTTCCTGCGCTATCAGTACGAAGTGCTGGGTATCGCCGAGTACATGACTTCGCCGGAAGTGACGGAAATCTGCATCAACCGTCCGGGCGAGCTGTACCTGGAGACGCGGGCAGGGTGGCAGCGCGTGGATGTGCCAGGCCTGACGTTCGAACGGGCCCGGCAGTTCTGCACGGCGGTGGTCAATGAGAGCAATACCGGTCAGCGCATTACTGATGCCGATCCGGTGGTGTCGCTCACGTTCCCCACCGGTCAGCGTGCGCAGTTCGTGATCCCGCCGGCGTGCGACGCCGGCAAGGTGTCGATCACCATCCGTCTGCCGTCCAAGCACACCAAGTCGCTTACGCAGTATCACGAGGATGGGTTCTTCAACCAGATCCTCGAGCAGGATGGCAGCCTGAGTGAGCAGGATCGTGAGCTGATGGAGCTGCGGCAGCAGCGTGAGTACGCCGAATTTTTCCGGCGTGCGGTGATGTACCGCAAGAATATCGTCGTATCTGGCGCCACCGGTAGCGGCAAGACGACTTTCATGAAGGCGCTGGTCAACCATATTCCGGACAGTGAGCGGCTGGTCACCATTGAAGATGCGCGCGAGCTGTTCCTGACCCAACCCAACGTGGTGCACCTTCTGTACTCCAAGGGCGGGCAGAGCGCGAGCAACGTGACGGCCAAGAGCTGCATGGAAGCCTGCCTGCGCATGAAGCCAGAGCGCATCATCCTGGCCGAGCTGCGTGGCGATGAGGCGTTCTACTTCATCCGCAACTGCGCGTCTGGTCACCCTGGCTCGATCACCAGTTGCCATGCAGGCAGCCCGGAACAGACGTGGGACCAGTTGGCGCTGATGGTGAAGGCATCAACCGAAGGATCGGGTCTGGAATTCAACGTCATCAAGCGTCTGTTGATGATGACCATCGATATCGTCGTGCATATCAAGGCGCATGCGGGTTCGCGCTATATCACCGGCATCGATTTCAATCCTGGGCGTGCCCAGGGGCAGGAGGGTTGAGCAATGTTGCCAGGACTGGAAATGATGGCGTGCCCGGAGATGGCCGTCTCGATGGATGTGATGCAACACGTCATCAACGTCGAATCCTCTCGTAATCCGTACGCCATCGGCGTGGTCGGTGGAGCACTGGTGCGCCAGCCCAAGGCACTGGACGAAGCACTGGCCACCGTGCGCATGCTGGAGGAAAAGGGTTACAACTTCTCCATCGGCCTGGCCCAGGTAAACCGTTACAACTTGGCCAAATATGGTCTGGACTCTTACGAGAAAGCCTTCCAGCAGTGCCCGAACCTGCAGGCCGGGTCGCGTATCCTCGCCGAATGCTATAAGCGTTCCGGAAAGGACTGGGGAAAGTCTTTCAGCTGCTATTACTCGGGCAATTTCGAGACCGGCTTCCGCCATGGTTACGTGCAGAAGGTCTATGACTCGATGCGGCGAGGGCAGCAGGTGGCCAGTAATGGCGTCGCGCCGATCGATGTGGTGAGCCGCGGCGAACGCCGTACCGTCAAGGTCGAGCACCATCCGCAGTTGGCCTCGCCAGCGCAGGCGCGCATCGTCGCCCAGGCCAATGGGCCGGTCTATGTGCCCTCCAATGATCCGGCGCGTGCTTACACCGTCTATCCGTCCACCGGAGCGATGGCGCGCGGCAGTCTGGTCAACCTCGCCGACCAGGCGCTGTCGCGGGTTGTGCTCGGCTCGGTTGACCGCATGATGCAGCCGCAGGCGCAGCCGGAGAGCGGCTACCCGCAGCAGCAGGGCTATCCGCAGCAGACCGCTGCAGCGCATGCGGGCCAACCGCCGATGATGCCGCAGCAGCTGCCCGGCGCGACCGCCGGCGGGGTCGAAAGTCCGGTCATGCTGCAGCCATGGGGCGAGCAGGACGCTCCGGCCGCAGCGACCAACAACATGTACAACGCGCCGACGCAACAAATGCCGGTGCAGCAGATTCCCCCAGGGGATGCGGCCTTCGTGTTCTGACGAAGTCGTGGTACGGCCAGTCCCCCGGCTGGTCGATTCAGTTGTGTTAGTTCATCAACAAGGAAAAAAATCCATGAAGCGTTCCAATATTGACCTCGTTCAGGCCCAGCGCACGTTGAAGACGATGCTGATGGCCGCAGTGTTCGTGGGTGCAGTATTCGCCCCGCAGGTGTTCGCAACAAACTTCGGTGGCACCGACAAGAAGGTGTGTGGTTTCTTCGATAACGTTAATGGTTTGCTGAACATGGCGTCCATCGCTGTGGTGACCATTGCGGTGATCTTCGCTGGCTACCAGATTGCCTTCGCCCACAAGCGTATTGGCGACGTCGCACCGATCCTGATTGGTGGCGTGCTGATCGGCGCTGCTGGCCAGATCGCCAAGATGCTGCTGGGCGATGACTTCGGCGATTGCAGCAAGGCCGGTGGTGGTGGTGGTGGTGAAGGCGGTATGGCCTTCGAAATGATCAAGCACGCTGTCCAGTACTACAGTGCATAAGAACGTGCTGTTTCGGGGTTGCACACGCCCAGCGATGTTTCTGGGCGTTCCCTACCTGCCCTTTTTCATGGTGGCCGGCGGGTTATTGCTCCTGAGCATGTACACCAACTTCTGGTTCCTGCTGACCATTCCGGTGGCCATCTTCATCATGCGCCAGATGGCCAAGCGCGACGAGATGATCTTCCGTCTGCTGGGCCTGCGACTGCTGTTCAAGCTGCGGGTCCGCAACGTGCAGGAACACGATGGTATGTGGGTGTTCAACCCCAATCATTACCGCAACAAACCGGCCCGAATGGATTGAGGGCTGGATCGGACCAGGTGGGCGTCAGACACCCACCTGGCCCACTCCGAATTTTCGTCGGCAGTACCCTTTGGAAGCAGTCGTATGTTCAGCCCAGACACATCCATCAGCGAGTTCATTCCCCTGTCATCGCATGTAGCCCCAAACGTGGTGAAGACCACGGGCGGCGACTATCTGTTGACCTGGCACTTGGAAGGGTTGCCGTTCGTGGGGCGCGAAGAATGGGAGCTGGAGCATCGGCACAACACCTTCAATCGGTTGCTGCAGACGTTGCGCGCACCGGATTTCGTCAATGTTGCCTTCTGGGTTCATGACATCCGTCGCCGTCGCACGCTGAAGGGCAAGAGCCACTATAAGCAGCGCTTCAACCAGGACGTGTCCGACCAGTACATGGGCATGTTGTCCTCGCAGCGCATCATGCAGAACGAGCTGTACCTCACGATGATCTATCGCCCGGTCGTGGCAGGTAAGCGCTTCGTGGAAAAGTCCGCAAATGTGGACAGGCTGCGTGCCGAGCAGGAGCAGGCGGTCGAAAAACTCATGGAACTGGCTGGCAACGTCGAGGCAGTCATCCGCGACTATGCGCCATACCGCTTGGGCATGTACGAGGCCAAGAACGGAGTGGTGTTCTCTGAGACGCTGGAACTGTTCGGTTACCTCATCAATCGCATCGATGAGCCAGTGCCGGTGCTGTCGGCGCCCGTGAAGGACTATCTGCCGGTCAGCCGGCATATGTTCTCGGCCAAAACAGGCGACTTCGTGATCAATACACCCAACGGTGCCAATCACTTCGGCGCGATCCTCAATATCAAGGAATACGCTGAGGGGACCTACCCGGGCATCCTCAACGGTCTGAAGTACCTGGATTACGAGTACGTCATCACCCATTCGTTCAGCCCGATGGGACGTCAAGACGCGCTCAAAGTGCTTGACCGTACCAAGGGTATGATGATTTCCTCTGGCGACAAGGCGGTCAGTCAGATCGTTGAACTCGACCAGGCGATGGACCAGCTGTCCTCGGGCAACTTCGTACTTGGCGAGTACCACTTCATCATGGCGGTGTATGGCGACAGCCAGGCCAAACTCTCGCAGAATGTGGCTACGACTCGTGCCGAGCTGTCCAACGCCGGCTTCGTATCCACCAAGGAAGATCTGGCGGTCACCTCGTCGTTCTATTCTCAGCTGCCGGCAAATTGGCGCTTCCGTACTCGCCTGGCCAATGTCAGCTCGCTGAATTTCCTCGGCCTGTCGCCGCTGCACAACTTTGCCACCGGCAAGCAGCACAACAACCCGTGGGGCGACTGCGTCACCACGTTGCAGACGACCAACGGCCAGCCGTACTACTTCAACTTCCATGCCACACACCCCTCGGAGAATTCGCTGGGTGAAAAGGCGATTGCCAACACCATGGTGATCGGTAAGTCGGGTACCGGTAAGACCGCGCTGATCAACTTCCTTCTCAGTCAGGTGCAGAAGTACGAGCCGTCGCCGACTATCTTCTTCTTCGACAAAGATCGCGGTGCCGAGATTTTCGTGCGCGCGTGCGGCGGCAACTACTTGGCCCTCGAGAACGGCGCACCGACTGGGTTCAACCCGTTCCAGTGCGAGAACAACGAAGGCAATGTGCAGTTCCTGGCAGACCTGATCAAGGTGCTGGCAGGCAAGCGTGAGTACAGCTCCCGCGAAGAAGAGGATATCTACCGCGCGGTCGAGAGCATGCTCGATACGCCGATGCACCTGCGCAGCATGACCAATTTCCAGAAGAGCCTGCCCAACATGGGTGATGACGGCTTGTATGCACGCATGCGTCGCTGGACATCAGGCAACTCGCTGGGCTGGGTGTTCGACAACCCGGTCGATACCGTTGACCTGAGCAAGGCCAACATCATTGGTTTCGATTACACCGACATCATCGACAACCCTGAAGTGCGCGTGCCGGTCATCAACTATCTGCTGCATCGCCTGGAGTCGCTGATCGACGGTCGTCCATTGATCTACGTGATGGACGAATTCTGGAAGATTCTGGACGGTGAGGGTGGACTGAAGGAGTTCGCCAAGAACAAACAGAAGACCATCCGTAAGCAGAACGGCATGGGCATCTTCGCCACCCAGAGCCCGGAAGACGCACTGAAGAGTGACATTTCCGCAGCCCTGATCGAACAGACCGCGACATTGATCCTGCTGCCGAATCCCAATGCCAGCAAGAGCGACTACATGGACGGTCTGAAGCTTACAGAGGCCGAGTTCAAGGTGGTCACTGCGCTTGATGAACGCTCGCGCTGCTTCCTGGTCAAGCAGGGCCATGCCTCCAGTGTGTGTCAGCTCAATCTGCGTGGCATGGACGACATTCTGTCAGTGATCTCAGCGTCGACCGACAACATCGACATCATGCATCGCGTCCTGCAGACAGCCGCGGTACGCGCACGAGTGACGGTGGATGAGTTGACGCCGGAACACTGGCTTGAAGATTTCTACAAGAACCGCAAGGGCTCCGGAAAGCCCGCATCCAACAATAAGGAGGTTGCAGCATGACTGTCGCAACGGACGTGAACGCAGCAAGCCCCTTGAATTCGATGGAGAAGAACATGGAAATCATTGCCCGTATCACCAAGACATCATGCGCAGTCTCACGAGTCCGCTGCACGGTAGTGGCGATTTCTATTGCCGCAATGCTCAGTTTTCCTGTTAGGGGCTACACTTTTCCAGTGGTCGAAGTCGGCTTGAACACTTTTAACAGTACGCTTACCGAAATAAACACACTGGCTAGCCAAGCGGAGGCATATGCAGAATACGGCCTGCAGTATCAGCGCTTCTACGATACGACGCAGAATTGGCTGCAAAAGCTCGCTAAATTCAATCAGATTATTGCATCGCCTTTGATGCCTAAGGGTGTGAAGCTGGAGCCGGTACCGCTTGAGTGGAACGTTGCGGAGCGATGCGGTGCGGGAAATATCATGAGTCTGAGTGGGATCCTGACGGCATTGGATCTCAGCCCGGGCGGCGACATCATCGCCCAGCAGCGCAATATATGTGCGGCAATCCAGGTGCTGGAGAACCAAAAATATAACGAGACCGTCGAGGTTGTGCAGAAGACAATGCCAGATATGCGGCGAGTGCTCGACAAGATCAAGGATATCCGCACTTTGTGGAGCGGTGAGGGCGCGATGGCAGAGGCGTCCGCGAACGCAGTCGTGTCTGACGCGTATATGCAGGCTGACTTTGCCACATGGGAAAAGCAGACTGAAGGCTATGACAAGCAGATCCAGGCGCTGACCAAAATGCAGCAGATACTTGCACAGCGCGCATTGAAGGGTACCGGCCAGTCACCTCTCGGCACCGTAGTGAAGGCCGCAGCACTGAAGGCAGCGCTCTCCAACTGATTAGACGCTGCTCCGGTCGAGCTGCAATCACATATTAGGTGAAGTTATGGATCTTGGGCTGATGGATGGCATGTTGGGGCAAGGCCCGCTGCACATACTGCAGAATCTGCACGCGTCATCCTCAATTGGTGACTTTGTATTTTTCCGGCTTATTCTCGATTACCTGCATAAGGAAATCGCGGAGTATGGCGTCAAGCTATTGGGACGGATGATGGCATGGGTCGGCGGCATCGCACTGACTCTTATGACGCTCTGGGTACTGATTCAGGGCTTCCGTATCGCCACCGGTCGCAGCCGCGACTCGATGATGGTGCTGGTGACCAACATGGCAAAGGCTGCGCTGATCGTGTCGGTTGCCACGACCATGGGCATGTTCGGTCGCGAGATGCATGGCTTTCTCATCAATGACGTGAAGAACGAGATCACTTACGTCGTGACCGGGAAGAATGACTCGCCGGAAGATCTGATCGATGAGAACCTGGGCTACATGCAGCTGGCGCTATCCAGTGTTGACGCGCTGGACGTGATGAGCGATGTGACGCTGGACAACGCGAAGACCCGTGCCATGTGGTTTATTGGCATGGGCACGGGGGGGCCGGCAGTCACGGCTGGCTCAATGCTCTTGCTATACGAGGTCGCGCTGGCGTTGTTCATCGGCCTGGGGCCATTGTTCATCCTATGTTTGCTCTTTGACCAGACCAAGCAGCTGTTTCAGAAATGGCTGCTCTACGGCATAGGCACGATGTTTTCCATGGCGGTTCTAGCGGCCATGACCGGCATCGCGATGAAGATGGTGTCCAAGGTTGCGCTCGCCTTCTGGGGAAGCACGTTAACGGGTACGCTGATGGGTGAAAATTTCAGCGAGGGTATGTCGAGCATGGCGCTGCAGCAGGGCGGCATGGGCCTGATCCTGACCACTCTGATCCTGACTGCGCCCCCAATGGCGGCAATGTTCTTCCAGGGAACATTGGGCAGCTTCATGGCATATTCGCAGATAGGCGGTAGTGCAGTACCGGCATCGCCGGGCCCGAATGGTCAGCCGCCGGGTTCGACGGGCGGCGGGCAATACAAGCCGAACGCACCGGCGACTCACGAATCTCAACCGATGGGCGTAGGCTCTGCAGTCACTCCGAGGTTGCAGGGTGCCTTTGACTCTCCACCACCATCGTCTGGGCTTAGAGGAAATGCGAATGGCAGCGTTGCATAGCGGGTTCGACATGCATGATGAAGATGGAGGTGGCGGGCGATGAAAATTTTTATATCGCAAGCGATTCTCGCCAGTTCTTTGATCTTGGGTGTGGCGTATCAATCCTTTGCCGAAGGTAATTGCCCCGCTGGTTACTACCCGATTGGGGGGCAAGGTGCACGGGGGTGTGCGCCGATACCCGGGGCCACTACTGGAGGAGGCGCCACGGCGGAGATTCAGCTTGGCAGCCCTACCGGCAAGTGGGTGCGAACATGGGGGGCGATAGCGTCTTCCAAGAATACTCAAGATGCAGGAGTGTCGACGGGAAAGAGGGCCAAGGAGTTGGCAGAGCAGGAGGCTCTTTCCAAGTGTGCATCTGGAGGTGCGCGTGACTGTAAGGTCGATTTGGCCTACTTCAATCAGTGCGCTTCTTGGGTCGTTCCAAGTGGGCGTTCTGGGGGCGGGCAGTCGGGAGTGGCTGGTGGTCCCACGCCGGAGCGAGCACTATTTGTGGCCCAGTTAATGTGCAAGAATGATCAGCCAGGAAAGTGCGTTGAGTTCTATGCCAACTGCACGAAACCGATTTTTGAGGAATTCTAGTCTGCTTTAATAGTTAATTAATGGTCTCGGAAAGTGTAATGTCAGGTGGCCGGTAGAGGCCGATATTGGCGGTTCGGTGGTCGAAACCAAACTGATGGCGCGACGCGATCGCGGCAAGCAATTGTGTGAACGCTAAGATCAGATTACTGTCCCGATTCGCCGCCACTGTGTGGTGATCGGCAGCGATGTCGACACTATGCCGAACGTCGGAGCCACCTTCATGGAATCAGGTGATGCTCGCACGGTAGAAGCCCGCTAACTGAGCCACAAGGCGATTGATGGTTGCCAAGCCTCGCGGGCGAAGAAGTGAGGAGTGCAGATTGGAAGCATGATTACAAGGTTGCTGATTGCCTCTTCCAAAGTGCTTCACTGGACGTGCTGGGAAAGGTGGCGGATCCCAGCCATTTTCGGGTGTCACGGTTTCTCACAGGGCCGCTCGACAAACGAGGACGCACCCATGGTGGCCACCAAGGAGGGCCGCACGGTGCCCAAGATGGCGCAATCCTGGAGCGCGATCATCGTTGGAACTTTGCCTAGGGCCTCTACGCGATCCACCTGAGGTTGAGCGAACTTGACGAGTGCGACGCGACGGTCAGCCAGTGCGCTCCAGGTGACTGCAAAGTTGCGGCTGAGTTCACGCTCGGCCAGTGCGCCGCAGTGGTCCGCACCCGCGGTAGGGGCAGTGACGTTGTGCAGACCTACTCCGCTGTGGCGAGGACGCTGCCCGAAGCGGAGGAAGAGACAGTGGGAGGATGTATCGACGCCGACGCGAAAGCCTGCCCCCTGGTGTTCAACAATTGCATGTGACACCCAATGCAATGGGGCGTTGCGTCGCCCGTGTTCTTCTTGCTTCGTGGATGCAGCCCCGGATTTTGTGACTGGCAGCGCCATTTCAAGCTTGCGCTCTTCGACGCAATAGACCTCCTCGCGCTAAGCTCTCCTGGCGTCAGAAAAATGACGCTTCGGCGCTACCATTGCAGGAGCTTTTCCGTCCATGAGGACCCTGTCTGCCCGTCCGACGGGTGACGCTTGCCACCATCGCTGCCGCGGTGCTCCCGGAGCTATCATCCGCATCTGCAGGGTGACCGGCGCGGCCGGGCAACGCCACCGTGCCCGCCACCAACGCGGGCATCGGCAAGACGACATTGAAGGAGTGGGAGGGGATGGACGACAGGTTTGGCGCACACATGGACGATGCCCTGGCATTTGTTCCGTCCGGTGCGAACCTGCTGGAAGCCGTCAGGGGCGAGCTCAACGGCGATGGCATCGAGTACCAGTTGCTGGTCATCGACCAACCGACGCCGGAAGGGCTGGTGCCCGGCCAGCACGGACCCAACCGGGTGCTGCTGTTGCTGCGCGGTGACGGGCGCGGGCGCTGGCAGCTGGCCGCGCGTAACGACAAGCTGGTGCCGTGTTCCACCCGCGGTGGCCTGGCCGGCGACCCTTTTGCGTATGCAATGGTTGAGGAAGACACCTTCAGCGTGATCACCAACGGCGGCAGCCGCGAGCGCTGGAGCAGCACGTACCGGTTCCGCTATGCCTCGGCGGACAAGGCCTGCTGGGTGGATGGAGTGAGACGCAAGGTCGTGGACATCGAGACTGAAGCGACCAACATCCGGGACTTCTCGGTGGCGGAACTGGGCAGGGTGCGGTTCGAGGACTTCGACCCGTCCAGTGTCGCCGAGGTGTCGCTTCCATGAGCCAAGCTCCAACCGGCGGAAAGGAATCCGCGCTGATGAACATCCAGGAGTTGCACTGTGTCGACCGATAGAGAGTCGCAACTGCTGCGGCAGGCGACGAAAGCCGGCATCGACTCCCCCCTCGAACTGGCCAATTTCATGGCCCAGGCAGGGCACGAGTCGCGCGGCCTGAGCCGGCTCAACGAGAGTTTCAACTATACCCGGGGCATCTCGCAGATCCCGGTCGAAGCGGCGTGGCGCAATGGCACCGAGGCGCTGGAGTCCGCGCGCCAGGAAGCCCTGCGCGGGCGTCCGGGTGACCTGGCCGAGCTGATGTATGGCGGCCGGATGGGCAACGACGCGCCCGGTGATGCGCTGAAGTACCACGGGCGCGGTTATCTGCCGCTGACCGGCAAGGAAAGCTACGAGCGCGCCGGCAGCGCGCTGGATCTGGATCTGGTCAACCATCCCGAGCTGGCATCGCAGCCGGAACACGCAGGGCGCATCGCCGTGTGGCAATGGCAGAACCGTGTGCCGGAACAGGCGCGCGAGGACGTGCGTGAGGCGACCTACGCCATCAACGGAGCCGTCAACGGGGTGGAGGACCGGCTCAAGCGTTTCGAAGCGTGGCAGCAGAAGCTGACCCCGGACGTGATGGACCGGCTTGCCCGCGGCGAAGTGGGCGAACCTGCACAGTTGCCTGAGCGCGCGCGCGATATGTCCGATCCGGCCCATGCCGGCAACCGGCTGTTCAGCGACGCTCGAGGCCATCTGCAGCAGATGGGGCCGCAGAGCGGCCTGCGCAGCCAGCAGGAACTGGACAATGCGGCGGGCGCCCTGGCGCTGAGCGCGCAGAAGGCCGGCATGAGCCGCATCGACCACGTGGTGGCGGGCACCGATGGCAGGGCGCTGTTCGCGGTGCAGGGCGCCATGGGGGACCCGGCGATGCAGCGCTCGATGGTCGAGCGTGAGGCCGCCGCCCAGTTGCCGCTCGAGCAGAGCAGCCAGCAGTTGGCGGCCGAAGCTTCTGCCCGCCAGGAACAGGCTGCTTCGGTTACCCGCGAACAGGAGCAGAACCGCCCGCGATCGCTGTAATCTGGGCACCGCCTGCAGGTCGGAGACCGGCGGGCCCATCGCACGACACCGAGCACCCTCGGGTGCCTACATGGATCTCTTTGTAAGGACACAACATGCGAAACACTTTCCTGTATTCCAACGTGGCCCAGCGTGGTCGCGCTTCGGCACTGTTGCTGTTGCCGCTGGGACTGGCTGCCGCCATGGCCCACGCACAGCAGGCACCGGACGCCCCGGCGGCTCCCGCCGTCGAGGAGGCTGTGCCAGCACCGGTAGTGGCCGCGGCGGACTCGCAGACGCCCGCTGACACCGCAACGGATGCTGTTCCTGCACCGGCACCCGTCGCCGCGCCCGAGCCGGCGCCAGCCGTGGTTGCTGCACCTGCACCTGCGGCGGAGCCGTCCCCGCCGCCCGCACCCGCACCGCAGCCGGCATCGACGACGGACGCTGCTCCAGAAGCCGTCGCCGCCGAACCCGCAGTTGCGCCAGCTCCCGCGGCAGCACCAGCGGCCGACATTACCTCCGCCAATGCTGCGCCAGCTACGCCTGTCGCAGCCCCACCGGCTCCCACGCAGGTGCCGGCCCCCGTTGCCGCCGCTGCACAGGTGCCCGACACCGCACAGGCCCCGGCACCCGTCCCGCCGTCAGCCCCAGCCCCTGTCGCACCACCGATCATCCCGCTCGCACCCGACCAGGCCGCCGAGCGCCAGCTCGGTGCGCGCTGCCCGGTCGATCTGGCCGGTCGGCTGGCACCGCAGGGCGATCTGATGATCGGCGCCTGCCAGGGCACGCTGCCGCCGCATCTGGCGGCGCTGCTGGTGGCATTGCCCGAGCAGGACATCCACCTGCCGCGCGGCTGGCGCGAGCGTGACGTGCGCCAGAAGGCATGGTTCAAGGCTGTGGCCGGCATGGGCCAGCGCCCGGACTTCATCGCCCGCCTGGGCGACATCTGGGTGCGCTCGTTTGAAGGCGCAGATGCTTCCACGACCACCTATCTTGTCTCGGCTCCGTTTGACTGTGCCGACGGCGCACTGCCAAACGAGAACACCGCAGAGCCTGTCCGGCTCGCAGCCGGCAGTTGCGGACAGGCCTACGTCCGCCAACGCGTGTACCAGGTTGGCAGCGATGGCGTGCCGCAGAACATCACCGCAAAGCTGATGCCGGCGGCACCGTCGATCGCCGAGGCCGATCGTGCGCGGCACCGCGCCCGCGAAGGCAAGGTCATCCTGGATCACAGCAAGTTGCAGTACGGGCCGGCCATGCGCTGGTTCGTGCAGTACCCGGAGTCACCGCAGAAGACCGGTCCGCATAGCTTCAGCGACTGGAACCGTGAGCACCTGTCCTTCGTGGTCTGGAACGGTACGAGCTTCGAGCTGCGCGATACCGTGACGCGCGCACAGTGGCCGTGTGATCCCGTGGCGCCGGGAGACAAGCCCTGTGGCGGTTTCCCGGACTCGGGCCCAGATGCGTACGTGCTGGCAGGGTCGGCGGCGAACTCAGCGGTTTCCAGCCCCTGATCGACCGCAGAAAACGACGGGAGCCGGCGCTGCCGGCTCCCGTTTTCATTCCCGCGAGCGTGTCAGGCGTGCAGGCTGCGCTGGGTCGCCTGGGTCTGTTCCAGCTGCTGCTCGCGCGCCAAGGCCTGACCGGCAGATTGCTGCTCGATGCGCTGGCTGCTCTGCTCCAGCGGCGTGTTCATCGCAACGGCCGTGTCCACCGATACACGCAGATGGGCAGGGTCACCCCCCTGGCCCTGCACCGCGAAGCTGCGCGAGGCATCGGCGTTCATCACCACTTCGTCGATGCGCTTGCCGCCCGCGGCATGCATTTCGGCGGCCAGGCTGCCGGCCAGCTGCGTGCTCATCACGTCCGGCGCGCGCCCGGCCCGCACGTCCTGCGCATGCACGCCACGGATCGCGTCGTTGAACAGCGGGTTGCCCAGATGGTTGGCATCGTCCATGCGCAGCATGCTGGTGTGATGGCCGTTCTTCTCCGCTTCGCGGCGTGCCGGCTCACCGGGCTGCAGCGGGCCACGGATGTGGTCGTACAGATCGATGGCGCCGCCGGGAATGCCGCGCGATGCACGGGTAACGCCACTGCGCAGGGATTCCACGTCGTCGCGGTACTCCTCGATCATCTTGGCGTTGTCTTTCGCCAACTGCTGCGTTTCGGGATGCTTCAGCACCGAGCCATCGCCGAGGAAGTTGCCCAGCTTGTGGGCGCCGAACGAGCTGCCTGCTGCAAGGATTGGACGATCCGGGATCAGGTCGCGCAGCGGGTGGTTGCTGAAGCCAGCCGCTGACAGCCTCTTGATCTCATCCGGGTTGGCGTAGATGCGTACCTGGCCGAAGTGGGGCGAAGCAGCACTGACCGGATCGGACGCCATGACGTGGTTGATCATGGTGTTGCCGCCTTCGGGGATGCGGTAGCTGAGGCTGACCGCGCCATAGGCGTTGAAGGTCTCACCCTTGACGTTGAAGTGGTGCGAGGTGATCTGGGCAAGGGCGCCGCCGAGGGAGTGGCCGGTGACGGTGACCTGGGGAGTATGTCCACCATTCAAGCGGGACTGGAGTGCGGCAGATTCAAGCGTTCTCTGGGTCAATGCGATCGCGTCAGGTGCCTGCACATTGGTGCGCGCTACCACCATGCCGCCATCGGTCAGGATCGCATCGCGGGCAATATCCTCCGTGCCACGATGGGCAATGACGATCTCTTTGCTGTCTACGCGCTGATAGACGGTGCCCTGATAGCCGTTGAGCCGGTTGTCGACATGCTCGAGTATTTTGTACTCATGGCCGTTGAGTGTGACCTTTTCTTCCTGGCCGGGTGCACGTCGGCCGACGGCGCGGTCCTTGTAGGCGTCATCGGATAACGCAGCGTAGTCCTGGGAGGTGATGGTCACGGTGCCACCTCACTCGCAGAAAGGCTGATCGTGAACAGCTTGTCCTGCAGGTCGGCGGCATAGCCGCTGCGATCAGGCTCACCATTGGCCGGGAAATTGGGAACGCGATCTGCCCGCGGATAGACCAGATCCGGATAGTAGAGCGTATGCGCGCTGCCGTCGGTCAGCGGCTTGGCATCGACGAAGGTCAGGAAGCGAGTTTCGTCTTCGGCGCCGGTTGCTTTCAGCATCGCGCCGGCTCCGCTGAATTCCCATTTGCAGACGCCGCGGCCGTAGTAGTCCTCATCCAGCATACGGTCCACATACAACGTGCCGCGATACTCGCCATCGGCA
The DNA here is from genome assembly GCF_056861525.1 of Stenotrophomonas sp. 82F1. Classification (NCBI taxonomy): domain Bacteria; kingdom Pseudomonadati; phylum Pseudomonadota; class Gammaproteobacteria; order Lysobacterales; family Lysobacteraceae; genus Stenotrophomonas; species Stenotrophomonas sp. 82F1. Next base: position 93,785 of record NZ_JBSPUD010000003.1, on the reverse strand, counting down.
ACCTTGCGCAGCTGCACCGGCTCCTGGCTGGTGATGCGCGCTGCGGTGCCTGTGGCGGGCTCGATGTGACCGCACTGGTCTTCGTTGATGACGTCGTACTGCGCAACGCCCTCGACCACCGCGAAATCTCCGGGGGCATCCTTCAGGCGCAGCACCAGTTCATAGGCCTTGCGCGGGCTGGGGTTGAGCTTTGCGAGGCCACGCCCGCCCTGGGCGACATCGGCTTCGGCAGCGGCACGTTCCTGGTTCATGGCGGACTCCGGGTTGCAGGCGGTCAATAGAAGCAGAGCAAGGCACGGAAGCATCTTGGGGCGCAATGTCGGCCTCCCTGGGGCATAGAGGGATATATGGAGCAGGCCACTCTCCGCGCGAGATTCTGCGCAGTGATCATGGTTGAGAGTAACGCGTCACGCAGATCGACCCGGTAGCGCGTCGGGTTTTCCCCGCCGCTTGCGCCATATCCGGCAATCTCTTCGATGCGCGGGGGACATGCATCAGGCGCGATTCGACGTTCATGCGCTCCCTTTGGCGTGATACGGCGTGGTACATCCATGTCCATGCATCCATCCCTGGTGACAGGTCCGGCGATTATGGAGTGCCCGGGAAAGCTGGCGCCAGCCGTCTCTGGACAAGGGTGGCGATTTATTGACGCATTCGGCGAAGGGTGATGCCAGTGAATCGACTGCGGCACAGGCGATTCGATAGCGCCAAGGCGTTTCAATGTCGCGATCGGCTCTCACTATCAATTTGTGACTTGAATCATGAATTCACACCTTCCTTACCCTGACAAAGTGCCTGCCATGAACCTTGCAATCCGCCCAGAATCCATCGACGACCAAGTCGCCATTCACACGCTCACCGAAATGGCGTTCCGCGATGCTGTCCACAGCAGCCATACCGAACACCACATCGTTGACGCATTGCGTGAGCGTGGCGAGCTGAGCATGTCGCTGGTGGCAGAGGATGCGGGCCTTCTGGTGGGTCATGTCGCGCTGTCCCCGGTCAGCGTGCAGGACGGCAGCCAGGGCTGGTTCGGGCTCGGGCCGATTTCGGTGCTGCCGCAGCAGCAGGGGCGCGGCGTGGGCACGGCCTTGATGCGGACCGCGATCGAGGCTCTGCGCAGGAAGGGCGCGCGAGGCTGCGTGCTGTTGGGCGAGCCGGCCTACTACGGGCGCTTCGGCTTCCGTGCCGTGCCGGGTCTGTTCCTACCCGGCGTGCCGGCGGCGTATTTCCAGGCCCTGTGCCTGCAGCCGCCGATGGCGCAGGGCGAGGTGCGCTACTCGCCGGCGTTCGACGCGGTTGCCTGATCGGGGAATGGCCGGCGCTCCGGGCGCCGGTCAGCCTTAATGGCGCAGGTGGATGAGGGGATACGGACGACCCTGCGAATCCACCGGCGAGCGGCCGGTTTCAGTGAAACCCATGCGCTGATAGAAGCCCACAGCCTGCGCATTCTGCGCATTGACGTCGGTAGTCAGTTGCGGATGCAGGGCCAGCGCATGCAGCAGCAACTGGCGGCCGATGCCGGTTCCGCGCACGTCAGGATCGATGAACAACGCTTCCATGTGTGAGCCGTCGATCAGCATGAAGCCCTGCGGCTGGTCCTGGTCGTCGGCTGCCACCACCAGCGGCGCCTGTGGCAGGAAGCCGGCAACTTCAGCATCGATCGCCTGGCGGTCAGCGGCACTGAGGAAGTCATGGGTGGCGTCGACGGCGCGACGCCAGAGATCGACGAGCGCGTCACCATCAGTGGCGCGGGAAGGGCGCAGGGTGGTCATGGTATCGGCCAAGGTGCTTCGGAGTGCCCAGATTGTACTGGTGTTATAGCCGCCAACAGAAAGCCCCGCCGAAGCGGGGCTCTGAACATCAGCGTTCGCGGTGCGCCTTACTGCACGGTGCAGCCGGACACGGCCGGGAAGCCGATGACTTCGCCATTGCCGGTGCAGGCCAGCGTGATCTTCTGGCCCTTCTTCAGGCTGGCAGCCACGTCCTTCGGCAGGTCGCTGGCCTGTACGAAGCCGAACGGCTTGGCGCTCAGCTGCACGACCGGCTTGTCCATGAAGTCCGAGCTGATCGAGTCGACCGTGCCGGAAACCAGCAGCGCCTTGCCCTTGTACTTGCCATCGGCAGCGATCTCGTTGTCCTGGTAATCGCTGAACATCGTGGTGGCGGTCACTTCCAGCGCCGAGGCGGGTGCCATCGCGGCATCGCTGGCGACCGCGGGGGCTGCGGTTTCCGTGGCCTTGGCGGCAGCATCTGCCTCCGCGGCGGCGGACGAGACGCTGGCTTCAGCGACGGCCGCATCGTACTGGCCCTTGCTCTGCGCGCTGATGCCGCTCACGGTGCCGGCAAAGATCGCCAAGCCGACGAAGTACACGATCGGCGAAACGATGATCGAGCCCAGCAGCTGGAACAGACCCTTCATGGCGCCGCCCTTGGCCATCGCGACGATGGCAAGGATGAAGGCCACCAGGTTCAGCGGCCAGCCCAGGAACAGGCCAAGGCCGGGGAACGGTACGAGGAAGCACAACCAAGCGATCGCCAGCGTGATCCATGCGGCTTTTCCGGCAGGGCTGGCCTGCACGGTGGTATCTGCAACTGCGTTCAAAACTACCCCCTGTAGAGATCGAAAGGTGAAATCGTTGCCGGCAAGCGGCAGTGCACAAACGTCAGATGACGAAAGCGCGGTCGTAGCGTGAAGGAGTCTTCACGGCAGATCAAGCGGCGCTGCGCCGTCGGCCGGGCCAAGGCTCATCGCATCCAGTCGGCGGAAGCTCCAAAAGCCCTGCGTTACACTAGCCACGCGCTCACTCCTTGAATCCGAGAAACGCCATGACTGATACCTTGGGCGTGCCGGTGCACGACGTCGACGAGAGCTGGATGCGTCACGCATTGGCATTGGCCGAACGTGCGCAACGCGAGTTTGACGAGATCCCGGTCGGTGCGGTGCTGGTGGGTGCCGACGGTCAGCTGCTGGGCGAGGGCTGGAACCTCAACATTGCCTCGCACGATCCCAGCGCGCATGCCGAGATCGTGGCCATGCGCGAGGGCGGGCGGTTGCTGGCCAATCACCGCCTGATCGGCAGCACGCTGTATGTCACCCTGGAGCCGTGCGCGATGTGCGCGATGGCGATCGTGCATGCACGTGTGGCGCGCCTGGTCTACGGCGCCAGCGATCCGAAGACCGGCGCCTGTGGCAGCGTGTTCGATCTGGTCGGTGATGCCCGCCACAATCACCGGGTCGAGGTCCATGCCGGCGTGCTGGCCAAGGAGGCGGGCAACCGCCTGACCAACTATTTCCGGGCCAAGCGCGGCAAGCCGCCGCTGCTGCTGGAGGACCACGCTGGCGAGGGCTGAGTGGCGAAAGGGTATGATGGCCGCCACTTTCCTTTACCGGCCGGCCTCGTGCCTGCCCAGCAACGAGGCGACACGATGGCAGAGAACGGCGCGGCCAACGAGCGACTGATCTGGATCGACCTGGAAATGACCGGGTTGGATACCGACAACGATTCGATCATCGAGATCGCCACCGTGGTCACCGATGCCCAGCTCAACGTGCTGGCCGAGGGCCCGGAGTTCGCCATCCACCATCCGCTGGAAACACTGGAAGCGATGGACGAGTGGAACCGCAACCAGCATCGTCGTTCGGGCCTGTGGCAGCGTGTCATCGACAGCACCACGACGCTTGGCCAGGCCGAGGCGCAGACCGTGGCCTTCCTGGCACAGTGGATTCCGGCTGGTGTGTCGCCGATGTCGGGCAACTCCATCTGCCAGGACCGTCGCTTCCTGCACCGGCAGATGCCGCGGCTGGAGAAGTACTTCCACTACCGCAACCTGGACGTGTCCACGGTGAAGGAACTGGCCAAGCGCTGGGCGCCCACCGTGGCCGCCGGCGTGGGCAAGAACAGCAACCACACCGCGCTGAGCGATGTGCACGATTCGATCAACGAACTACGCCACTACCGCCAGTTCATGGGCGCGCTGTCGGGGCTACCCACAGCCTGAGACGGTCACCCGGTGGGGTCGGCTCCCTTTCCAGCGGAAAGGGCTCTGACCCCCGCGACGATCCGTTCAACTTCCTGGCGCTAAGATCGGCCGTATGAACGAGCCCATCCTGCTGCCCCGTGATATCGCCCACGACGCTGGCGACTGGTCTGACCTGCAGCGGGCGGTAACCCTGCTGGAAGCGCCCACGATCACCGCGCGCATGGCCAACCTGGTCGGGACGCCGTTGGAGTTCGCGGTGAAGGCGCTTCCCACCTCGGTATCCAACCGCATCCACGGTGCGGTGCAGGCGGCGTTGTCAAAATCGGTGCAGGCCGCGCTGTGGAGCATGGACAACACCCCGGGCAAGGGCGCGTCGACGCGTTGGCACAAGCTGGCGGCAGCGACATCCGGTGCGGTCGGTGGTGCGTTCGGCTTCGCCGCGCTGTTCATCGAGCTGCCGGTGTCGACCACGATCATGATGCGCGCGGTGGCCGATGTCGCCCGCAGCGAAGGCTTCGATCTATCGCAGTTCAGTACCCGCCAGGCCTGCCTGGAGGTGTTCGCACTGGGCGGCAATTCGCCGCGCGACGATGCCAGCGAGACCGGCTACTACCTGGCCCGTGGCTTCACCACCGATGTGATGCGTCACCTGTCGGCCGAACTGGCCGGGCGCGTGGTCACGGGGCGCGACCTGACCCTGGGCGTGGCGCCGAAGGAAGCCGGCAAGCTGTTGGCCAAGCTGGTGGAAAAGGTCGCCGCGCGCTTCGGTGTGGTGATCACCGAGAAGTTTGCCGCGCAGGCGGTGCCGATCGTTGGTGCGGCAGCCGGCGCAACGCTCAATACCATGTTCACCGACTACTACCAGGACATGGCCCGCGGCCATTTCATCGTGCGCCGGCTGGAGCTGAAATACGGCGAGGAAGTGGTTCGCAGCTGCTATGACCGCATCGCGCACGGTGGAGTGTTGATCGAGCCGACGCTGTAACCGGCTTTGGGGTCGGAGCCCTTTGCGTTGCAAAGGGATCCGACCCCGACCTCGCAGACCCCGACCTCGCACAGGGTCGGATCCCTTTCCGCAGGAAAGGGCTCTGACCCTTGCCTGGCAGGCGCAACTGTTTTGCGCGAACGCGCCTGTTGCGCGCGCAACGCCATCCCCATCCTTGCTGGCAATCCCCCGCAAGAGAATACCGCCATGTTGTTCACCCCCCATCGCCTGGGCGCGCTGACGCTGCCCAACCGCATCGTGATGCCGCCGATGACCCGCTCGCGCGCGGCTGCCGGCAATGTGGCCACCGCACAGATGGCCGAGTACTACGCCCAGCGTGCCGGTGCCGGCCTGATTGTCAGCGAGGGCACCCAGATCAGCCCGCAAGGCCAGGGCTACGCCTGGACCCCGGGCATCCACAGCGAAGCGCAGGTGCAAGGCTGGCGCAGGGTCACCGATGCCGTACACGCGGCCGGTGGTCGCATCTATGCCCAGCTCTGGCATGTAGGGCGGGTGTCCCATGTCGCCCTGCAGCCGGACGGCGCGGCCCCGGTCTCTTCCTCGGCACTGCTGGCCGAAGGGGTGAAGGTCTTCGTCGACCCCACCGGCGCCGGTCCGGAATCCGGCGTGGGCGAGATGATCCAGCACTCGATGCCGCGCGCGCTGGCCGAGGGGGAGATTCCGGACATCGTCGCCGACTATGCGCAGGCCACCCGCAATGCACTGGCCGCCGGCTTTGATGGCGTCGAGCTGCACGGCGCCAACGGTTATCTGATCAACCAGTTCATCGACTCGCAGGCCAATCAGCGCACCGATGGCTACGGTGGCGAGCTGCAGAATCGCCTGCGTTTCCTGCGCGAGGTGGTGCAGGCGGTGGTCGATGTCGCTGGCGGCGAGCGCGTCGGTGTGCGTCTGGCGCCGTTGACCACGCTGCAGGGGGCGGTGGACGACACACCGCAGGCGACCTATCTGGCTGCCGCGCACCTGCTGGGCGAGCTGGGTGTGGGCTACCTGCACATCGCCGAGGCCGACTGGGAGGATGCGCCGTTGATGCCGGTGGCGTTCAAGCAGGCACTGCGGATGATCTATCCGGGCACGCTGATCTACGCCGGCAAGTACACCGCCGAGCGTGCCGGGCAGGCGCTGGCGGAAGGCTGGGCCGATCTGATCGGCTTCGGCCGGCCGTTCATCGCCAACCCGGATCTGCCTGAGCGCCTGCGCGTGGGTGCGGAGCTGAATCTTCCTGATCGCGCGACGTACTTCGGCGGTGGCGCGGTCGGGTTCACCGACTATCCGGTGCTGGAGGAGGCCGTGGAGGCCTGATTCCGCGTCCGCCGGGCATGGCCCGGCGCTACCGATGCTGGTGGGTGGGTGCCGACCGTTGGTCGGCACTACCAGGATGGATCACGGCTTGTCGCGCACCAGTGCGTCGGCCTCGATCACGCCACCATCCTTGCCATGCAGGTACAGGTGCATGTCCTGCTGCGGATACGGGATGTTGATGCCGGCCTTGTCGTAGCCCAGCTTGATCTGCTCCAGCAGGGTGACCTTGGTGCCGAAGTGATCGGCCGATTTCACGTAGCAGCGGATGCCCAGATTGATCGCGTGCGCACCCAGCTCGTACACCACCACGTCCGGTGCGGGTGTCTGCAGCACGCGCGGGTCGGCCTTCATCAGCGCCAGTGCGGTATCGCGGGCCAGCTGGATGTTGTCTTCATAGCCGATGCCCACTACCAGTTCAACGCGGCGGGTGGGCTCTGCCGTCAGGTTGATGATCGGTGCGGCGGTGATCAGCGTGTTGGGAATGGTGGTGTGCTGGTTGTCCGCACCGGTGATCACGGTCTGGAAAATGCGTACTTCGCGCACCGTGCCGGTCTGCCCGGCGATGGTCACCACGTCGCCCACACGGAACGGGCGCAGGGTCACCAGCATCACGCCCGAGGCGATGTTCGACAGCGAATCCTTCAGTGCCAGGCCAACGGCCAGGCCGGCGGTGCCGAGCACGGCCAGCAGTGGAGTGATCTGCACACCGAGCGTGCCGATGGCCAGGATCACCACGATCACCAGCGAGGCCGCATAGACCACGTTGCGCAGGAAGCTGCCCAGCATCGGGTCCACACCCATGCGCGCGGTCGCGCGGGGCATCGCATTGGACAGGCGACGCGCCACCCACATGCCGACCAGCAACACGATGATGGCAGCGAGCAACGGCACGCCATAGGTTTCCAGCAGCCGCTCCCAGTCGAGCGAGTGGAACCAGGAGGTCGTGGCGGGGGCGGGTGGGGCAGCAGCGATCATGCGGACTCCTTTGCGACGGGAACAGGTGCGACAGGAACATGGCGTGTGCGGACGCCAGAAACAGCAAGCCCCGCGAAGGCGGGGCTTGCGTGCAACTTCAGTATGGGCCGACGTCGATGAAAACGATGTCAGCCATCAAGCGTCAACAGCTCAACCCTTGGCCTTCAGCTTGGCCAGGCGCAGCCAGGTATCGACCACGGTGTCCGGGTTCAGCGACACCGACTCGATGCCTTCCTGCATCAACCACTCGGCCAGATCCGGATGATCGGACGGGCCCTGGCCGCAGATGCCGACGTACTTGCCCTTGGCACGTGCGGACTTGATCGCCATCGACAGCAGCTTCTTCACCGCCGGGTTCCGCTCATCGAACAGGTGCGCGACGATCGACGAGTCACGATCCAGGCCCAGGGTCAGCTGGGTCAGGTCGTTGGAGCCGATCGAGAAGCCGTCGAAGATTTCCAGGAACTCATCGGCGAGCAGTGCGTTGGACGGCACTTCGCACATCATGATGATCTTCAGGCCGTTCTCGCCCTGCTTCAGGCCATTCTGTTCGAGCACCTCGACGACCTTGCGGCCTTCCTCCAGGGTGCGCACGAAGGGGATCATGACCCACAGGTTGTCCAGGCCCATCTCGTTGCGCACGCGCAGTACGGCCTTGCACTCCAGTGCGAAGGCGGCCGAGAAGCTCGGATCGACGTAACGGCTGGCGCCGCGGAAGCCGATCATCGGGTTCTCTTCGTGCGGCTCGTAGCCGCTGCCGCCGATCAGGTTCGCGTACTCGTTGGACTTGAAGTCCGACAGGCGCACGATCACCGGATTCGGTGCGACCGAGGCAGTCAGGGTGGCGATCCCTTCGGCCAGACGGTCCACGTAGAAGCCGACCGGATCGGAATAACCGGCGATCTTCTCGTCGATCTTCTTCTTCGTTGCGGCGTCCTGGCGGTCGTATTCCAGCAGCGCGTTGGGGTGGATGCCGATGTGGCTGGCGATGATCATTTCCAGGCGTGCCAGGCCGATGCCGGCGTTCGGCAGCTGGCCGAAGTCGAAAGCACGTTCCGGGTTGGCCACGTTCATCATGATCTTCAACGGTGCCGGCGGCATGTTGCCCAGATCGGTGGTGGTGCGCTCGAAACCGAGCTTGCCTTCGTAGATGAAGCCGGTATCGCCTTCAGCGCAGCTGACGGTGACCAGCTGGCCATCTTCAATGACCTTGGTCGCGTTGCCCGAACCAACCACGGCCGGCACGCCCAGCTCGCGGGCGATGATCGCCGCGTGGCAGGTGCGGCCACCGCGGTTGGTGACGATCGCCGAGGCGCGCTTCATCACCGGCTCCCAATCGGGATCGGTCATGTCGGCGATCAGCACGTCGCCCGGCTGCACGCGGTTCATGTCTTCCAGCGTCTTCACCACGCGGGCCACGCCGGCACCGATCTTGGCGCCGACGGCGCGGCCTTCGGCGAGAACGTTGCCACCCTTTTCGGTGAGCGCGAAACGCTCGATCTGGGTGGCATGGCTGCGCGACTTCACGGTTTCCGGGCGCGCCTGCACGATGAACAGCTTGCCGCTGACACCGTCCTTGGCCCACTCGATGTCCATCGGGCGGCCGTAGTGCTTTTCGATGGTCAGCGCCTGGCGCGACAGTTCGGCCACGTCTTCATCGTTGATCGAGAAGGTGGTGCGCAGTTCGGCCGGGGTGTCCTCGATCCTGACGCGCTCGCCGGGGACATCCGAATACACCATGCGGATCGCCTTGCTGCCGAGCGAACGGCGCAGGATCGCCGGCTTGCCGGCCTGCAGGGTGGGCTTGTAGACGTAGAACTCGTCCGGGTTGACCGCGCCCTGCACGACCATTTCGCCCAGACCGAACGAGGAGGTGACAAACACCACGTCGCGGAAGCCGGACTCGGTGTCCAGGGTGAACAGCACGCCGGAGGAACCGACGCCGGAACGCACCATCAGCTGCACGCCCGCCGACAGGAACACGTCTTCGTGCTTGAAGCCGTGGTGCACGCGGTAGGCGATGGCGCGGTCGTTGTACAGCGAGGCGAACACTTCCTTGACCTTGTGCACGACATCGTCGGCACCGGTGACGTTGAGGAAGGTTTCCTGCTGACCGGCGAAGGAGGCATCGGGCAGATCTTCGGCGGTGGCCGACGAACGCACGGCTACAGCCACGTCGCCGCCACCGTTGTCGGCGCTCAGCTTGGCGTAGGCGCTGCGGATGTCCTGGTCCAGCTGCGGCTGCAGCGGCGCGTCGATGACCCAGCGGCGGATTTCCTTGCCGGCCGCGGTCAGCGCGGTGACGTCCTCGACGTCCAGTGTGGCCAGCTTGTCGAAGATGCGCTTGGACAGGTCGTTGTGCGCGATGAAGTCCTTGAAGGCTTCAGACGTGGTCGCATAACCTCCAGGAACGGAGACGCCCAGACCGGCCAGGTTGCCGATCATCTCGCCCAGCGAGGAATTCTTGCCGCCTACGCGGGCCAGGTCGGCCAGACGCAGTTCGTGCAACCACAGGATGTTCTCGTTCAAGCGCGATGCTCCGTTTGGCCATCGCCCGAGGCGGGCTGAATGGCCGCGTCCGTAGGAAGAAGTCGATATGATGCCGGGCAGACCACCGTCGGCACAAGCTTGTGTTGGCGGCCCTTTTAGGCTTCGTAGGGGGTAAATGCGCGCATGTCGACCATCCGTCCGGTGTTCTACGTTTCCGATGGAACCGGTATCACCGCTGAAACCATTGGGCATAGCCTGTTGACCCAGTTCTCCGGGTTCAGCTTCATTACCGACCGGATGTCATTTGTCGATGACCCCGAAAAAGCCCGGGAAGCGTGTGCCCGGATCCAGGCGGCGGGGGAGCGGTACCAGGTCCGGCCGATCGTGGTGAACTCCTGCGTGGACCAGAGCCTGAGCGTGATCCTGTCCGAGAGCGGGGCGCTGATGCTGGATGTGTTCGCCCCGTTCATCGAGCCGCTGGAGCGCGAACTGTCCAGCTCGCGCCTGAACCGGGTCGGCCAGGCCCACGGCATGGTCGACTTCGACACCTACCACCGGCGCATCAACGCGATGAACTTCGCGCTGACCCATGACGACGGCATCGCGGTGAACTACGACGATGCCGACGTGATCCTGGTGGCGGTGTCGCGGGCCGGCAAAACGCCCACCTGCATCTACCTGGCGCTGCACTACGGGGTGCGCGCTGCCAACTACCCGTTGACCGACGAGGACCTGGAGAGCGACCGCCTGCCGCCCCGGCTGCGCAACTACCGACGCAAGCTGTTCGGCCTGACCATCGACCCCGACCGTCTGCAGCAGATCCGCCAGGAGCGCCGGCCCAATTCGCGCTACGCCAACCTGGACACCTGCAAGCGCGAGGTGGCCGCGGCGGAGGTCATGTTCCAGATGGAACGCATCCCGACCCTCAGCACCACCCATACCTCGATCGAAGAGATCTCCAGCAAGGTGCTGGGCACGCTGGGGCTGCAGCGCGAGCTGTATTGATCCTTTCCCTCGCGCCGTGTCGCGCTGCCGGCCAGCGGCCGGCACTACCAATGGGCGCTTCAACTGCGCCCTGTAGAGCCGAGCCCACGCTCGGCTGGGCCACCGGGTTCTGGCCGAAGAGCAGCCGAGCATGGGCTCGACTCTACAGGGGTGATCGCCGTTGGCGGCTTGGCTGCGGGTTGAACTGTCCCCACGTTGAAGGGCCAACGTGTAGGATCAACCCATGGCCCGAGCATTGCCCCGTAGCGAGCGCATTCCCCGCCTGAGCCGGCTGAGCTGGCTGATGGGGCTGTACGCGGAGAACTACCGCCACCTGGTGCGCCTGTTCGCGCCGGCCGAGCTGGTGGCGGGAAGCTACGTCTCCTCTGTGGGCGATGGCCTGGATGTGCGTCTGGATGTGATCGAGTGCCACCGCTACACGGTGGAGCTTCGCCTGACCTACGACCTGGCCGACCCGGTGACCGGTGAACCGGACCCATCAGCCTTCGTCCGCCTGTACCGCGACGCGCGCCAGGCCGAGACCACCCACTGCTACGTCGGCCGCCGCTGGCAGGACACCATGGGCCTGTACCCGCCGCCGGCCGAGCTGATCAGCCATCGCATGCGGATGAACACCTTCCTCGGCAAATGGCTGGAATACCTGGCAGAACGCGGCCATGGCGTGGCCACCCTGCGCCGTGACCCTGACGGCAACACCGTGGGTGAGGGCGACCGTCGCCTGTCGCTGGTGCGTTGATCGGCCATAATCCACGGCTGACCCACCGCCGGATTCGCACATGCCGTATACCCCGATCGTCGCCACCCTGGGCTATGTGCTGTCGCCCGATCGTCGCCAGGTGCTGATGATCCATCGCAATACCCGGCCGGGCGACCACCACCTGGGCAAGTACAACGGCTTGGGCGGCAAGGTCGAACCGACCGAGGACGTGGCTGCCGGCATGCGCCGTGAGATCGCCGAGGAAGCCGGCATCGACTGCACCGCCATGCGCCTGCGCGGCACCATCAGCTGGCCGGGTTTCGGCAAGCACGGTGAAGACTGGTTCGGTTTCGTGTTCGTCATCGACAGCTTCGAGGGTGCCCCGCACGGCGGCAACCACGAAGGCACCCTGGAGTGGGTGGACGTAGACAAGCTCGACCAGCTGCCCATGTGGGAGGGCGACCGCAATTTCCTGCCGCTGGTGTTCGATGCCGATCCGCGTCCGTTCCACGGCGTGATGCCTTACCGGGACGGACGCATGCAGAGCTGGTCCTTCAGCCGTCTTTGACCTGGCCGCCCCTACCGACGGCGCGCCAGCAGCAGGTGGAAGTGCTTTTCCCGCTGCTGGCCGTCATTGCCGGCTGTGCATTCGCGATGCGAACGCCATGCCGTGACGCTGAAACCGGACACCCGCAGCGCCAGCTCCACGGCATCCAGCTCATGCAGTTCGAAGTCGGCGGCGAAGGGCAGGCTGCGCATGAATCCAGCATCGCCGAAGGCCAGGCACAGCCGGCCGCCGCGATGCAGCACCCGCGCCAGTTCATCCAGCACGGGGGCCAGGTTCGGCCAGAAGTACAGGGTGTTGACCGCCAGCGCAGCATCGACGCAGGCATCCGCCAAGGGCAGGGCATGGGCATCGCCCTCGCGCAGCGTGGCACGCCCGGCCAGGCCGCTGGCGGCAAGATGCTGGTTGCCGGCGTCGACCATGGCACTGGACAGCTCCACGCCCACGTAGCGACTGCCGCTGGCCTGCAGCAGCAGCGGCGCGAAGGCGGCGTTGCCGGGGCCGATCTCCAGCACCTGCTCTCCGGGAGCGACCGCCAGCAACGCGATTGCGGCCTGGTTGAGGGCGCCGTTGCTGCGGTTCATCGATTCGCCCACGGCCAGCGCGGCCTCGCCATGCGGCTGCCGCAACTGCGCGGCCAGGGTGCGTGCATCCAGCATCAACATCGTCCGTGGGTGGGGAGTCGGACGTGGCGGCGGCGGGTCCGCCGCAGACCATAGCGCCAGCCGATCGGCTTGGGAAGTAGGGAAACCCCGGCTTGAGGTGATGAGGAAATGTCCAGCGTCGCAGTCGGTGAGAGCCAGTTGTCCACAGGGGGTGTGGATTACGCGTGGGCAACTTTGTGGATAAGCACTGGCAGGCGCCACCCCCCTAGGCTGTCAAGATGGGTGGCGAAAAATTCACCGCTGGTGAGGATCGGTGAGTGACGGGTGAAGGGCGGGGTCAGCCCATGCTGTTGCCGGTGGCGGCGCTCGCGGTACCCTGTGGGCCTTGATGCCCCGTGAGACTTCATGAAACGTCACTTCTCGATGCTGCGCGAGTTCCATCTGGCGGACTGGTTCACCCTCGCCAACGCTTTCTGCGGCACCGGCGCGGTGTTTGCCGCGATGCGTTTCCTGCAGGATGGCGAGCGCGGCTATCTGCTGTTCGGCATGGCGCTGATCCCGCTGGCTTTCATTTTCGACGCACTGGACGGCCGCATCGCGCGCTGGCGCAAGTCCAGTTCGACCCTGGGCCGCGAGCTCGACTCCCTGTCGGACGTCATTTCCTTTGGTGTCGCACCGGCAGCGCTGGCCTATGCCTGTGGCATGCAGGGCGGCTGGGACTGGCTGGTGCTGAGCTACTTCGTCTGCTGCGGCGTCAGCCGCCTGGCCCGGTACAACGTGACCGCCGAGGCGATGAGCGGTGACGAAGGCAAGGTGAAGTACTTCGAGGGAACGCCGATTCCCACCAGCCTGGCGCTGGTGATCGTGCTGGCGATTGCCGCCGGCACCGATGCCATCGGCCACGACCTGTGGCTGGGCCAGTGGCAGATCGGCCCCTGGCAGCTGCATCCGTTGGTGCTGCTGTTCGCGCTGTCCGGGTCGCTGATGATCAGCAAGACCCTGCGCATTCCCAAGCCATGATCCAGCCCTGCGGAGGAGCGCGATGACCAGCTCGGCCAACGACCCTGGCAGCAGCGATTTCGAGAACCTGGCCCGGCAGTACTTCGGCGCCTGGGGCGATGCCCTGCGCCACGCGACTGTGCCAGGGGCCCCCGCTGGCGACGACCCGGGCAGCTGGAAGCACCTGTTCGACTGGTGGGGCCAACTGCTGCCCGAGACCGGCGCGGCCGCGCCGGAAGAGGCGGTGCGGCGGTTCCGCGAACAGGCTGGCAGCTGGTACGGCACCATGCAGGAAGTGGCGGCACGCTTTGCCGGCCGCGATGCCAGCAGCGCCGAGGTTGCCCAGGCCTGGCGTGAAGCGGTGAAGGGGCAGGGCGACGGCATGCTGCAGTGGATGCTGCAGGGCGCCCGTGGCAGCACCCACGCCGGCGCTGCTGCGCCGGAGTTCACGGCGTGGTTCCAGCAGTTGCAGACGCTGGCCGGCCCCTGGCTGCAGAGCCCGGCGTTCGGGCCCGGCCGCGAGCATCAGGCGCGGTGGCAGGCCCTGCTGCGCGCGCAGGAGGAGTACCAGCATCACTCCCAGGCTTATGTCGAGCAGATCAAGCAGGCGCTGGAAGAGGCGTTCGACCTGTTCGAGCAGCGCCTGGCCGACCATGAGCAGCCCGGCAGCCAGCTGACCAGCGCACGGGCGATGTTCGATCTGTGGATCGAAGTGGCCGAGGAGGCCTACGCCAAGGTCGCCATGTCTGCACCGTTCCAGCAGATCTACGCGGCGCTGGGCAATGCGCAGATGCGCCTGCGCGCGGGCCTGCAACGCGAGGTGGAACAGATCAGTGAACGCATCGGCCTGCCGACCCGCACCGAGATGGATGCCGCCCACCGTCGCATCGCCGAGCTCGAGCGCAATCTGCGCCGGCTGCAGGCACAGGTGGCGGTGCTTGCCGGTACCGATGCGGTCGACCCGGTGGCCCAGCCGGCGCCTGCGAGGGTGAAGCCCGTCGCGCGCAAGCCTGCCGCGAAGAAGGCACCAGCAAAGAAGGCTGCCGCGAAGAAAGCGCCAGCGAAGAAGGCCACCTCGCGCACCACCACGCGGAAGTCGTAAGCCATGAAAGGACCGCTGGGCTTCAATGCCGATGACCTGATGCAGGAGACCCTGGCCATGCAGCGCAAGCTGATGGAGGGGTTGAAGCTGTTGCCGCAGGTGGAGGATGTCGACTATGGCGCCACCGCCCGCGAGGAAGTCTGGCGCGATGGCAAGGTGGTGCTGTATCGCTTCGTCGGCGAGAACGCACCGGTCCGGCGCACGCCGCTGCTGATCGTGTACGCGCTGGTCAACCGCCCGTACATGGTGGACCTGCAGGCCGATCGCTCACTGGTGCAGAAGCTGCTGGCGCTGGGCCAGGACGTGTACGTCTTGGACTGGGGCTATCCGGATCGTTCCGAGCGCTACCAGACGCTTGAGGATTACCTGCTGCGCTACATCGATGGCGCGGTGGATGCGCTGCGCACGCGCAGTGGAGGTCCTGTCGACATGCTGGGCATCTGCCAGGGCGGCGTGTTCGCGCTGTGCTACGCCGCGCTGCGCCGGCAGAAGCTGGGCAACCTCATCACGATGGTCACTCCGGTCGATTTCCAGACCACCGACAACATGCTGTCGCACTGGGCGCAGCAGGTGGACGTGGATCTGCTGGTGGACACGCTCGGCAACATCCCGGCCGATCTGATGAATGCCAGCTACCTGATGCTCAAGCCGTTCCGCCTGAACGTGCAGAAGTACGTTGGCCTGCTCGACATCCTCGATGACAAGGCCGCGCTGGAAGACTTCCTGCGCATGGAAAAGTGGATCTTCGACTCGCCCGATCTGGCGGGCGAGGCCTTCCGCGAGTTCATCAAGCAGTTCTACCAGGGCAACGGGCTGATGAACGGCACGGTGAAGATAGGTGAAGAGGCGGTGGATCTGTCGCAAGTGACTCTGCCCGTGCTCAACATCTACGCCGAACAGGATCACCTGGTGCCGCCGGATGCATCACGTGCGATGCGTGGCCGGCTGGGTACGCAGGACTACACCGAGTCCAGTTTCCGCGGTGGGCATATTGGTATCTACGTGTCCGGGCGCGCGCAGCGCGAAGTGCCTGCGACCATCGACAACTGGCTGAAGGAACGCACGCCATGAAGTATTCCCCCCTGGTCGCGCTTGCGCTGGCCCTGGCGCCGGGCCTTGCCGGCGCAGCGCCGAGCGCCGATGCGCGCCGCGAGATCGCACAGCTGATTGGCAGCCTGGACGGCTCCCAGTGCCAGTTCCAGCGCAATGGCAGCTGGTACGGACCCGCCGATGCGCGTGCCCACCTGCAGCGCAAGTACGACTACCTGCTGAAGAAGGACATGGTCGACAGCGCCGAGCAGTTCATCGAGCGTGCGGCCAGCCAGAGCAGCATGAGTGGCAAGGCGTACCGGATCCGCTGCCCCGGCCAGCCCGAACAGACCTCTGCGACGTGGTTCGGCGCGCGCCTGCAGGCGCTGCGCCAACGCACGCCGTAGACACGGCAGGCGCTACAGTGGCTGCAGCCAGTCAGCCGGGAGACCTCGCCATGAACGCTGTGCCGCGCACCCTGTCGCGCTCGCTGAACGACCGCATGATCGCCGGAGTGATGGGCGGCATCGCCCATCGTTTCGGCTGGAACCCGACCCTGGTACGGGTGCTGTACGTGGTGGTCTCGCTGGCGTCGGCCGCGTTCCCGGGCATCCTGGTCTACCTGCTGCTGTGGCTGCTGATTCCCAACGAGGCCGATTGAACACCGCGTCCCGGCCCTGGCCGATCTGGCTGCGCGCGCTGCAGGTGCTGGGCGCGCTGTGGACCGTGCCCAATACCGTGATCGGCCTGCTTGGCGGTCTGGCCGGGTTGCTGGGGGGCGCGAAGATGCGCTGGAGCGGTCGCGACTGCGCGGTGGTGTTCGACCACTGGCCGTGGGGACCGGGCGGAGCGATCACCCTGGGTAACGTGATCCTGCACACCGGCTACGACCTGGGCATGTGCTGCCGTACCTACGCGCATCAGGCGGGGTGGGGCGTGGAACCGTTGATCCGGCTGGATGACCACGAGCGTGCACACGTATACCAGTACCTGGTGCTGGGGCCGCTGTACCTGCCGGTGTATCTGCTGTGTGGTGGCGTCAGCGCGCGCAATCCGTTCGAGCGTGCGGCTGATCATTACGCGCGGTTCGGGCACGGCTGGTGGCCGTAGTTTCCAGCCAACGGCGGAGCCCCTCGTGGGTGGTCGCGAAATGCGGTTCATGTGATTGGGCCGGGCAGGTGGGTTGCGCAGGGGCCGCTGCAAGTACGTCCCTGTAAGCTCGGTCGCCGCATCCATGCGGCTCACGCCCCTGCGCAACCCACCTGCCCGACCCCTGACAGTTTCTCGGCGCGTCCACCCACGGTCGCGCGCTGCGCTTGCTCGTGCAGAGCCGAGCCTGCGCTCGGCTTCGCGGAATGGCCTGAAAGCAGCCGAGCGTGGGCTCGGCTCTACAAGAAACGGCCGGCCAGGTCGCTTTTGCTTTTGATCTTCTTTTTCTTTTCTGTGGGTAGCAGACCGCAGAAATCTGTCAGAGGGCGGGCGGGTTGGGTTCGCGGGGGTGTCCGCGGCATGGATGCCGCGGCCAAGCCTCCAGGGACGGATTCACGGCGTCCCCCGTGAATCCAACCCGGCCGACCAGCGCGACGGCTTTTGCATTCCGCGACCAGCCAAACCCACCCACGAGGGGCTGCGCCGTTGGCTGGAAACCCTCCATTCGTTAGACGGAAGTTAAAGATCCGTAAGCATTCTGCTGCGATCCCGCAGTCATCTGCATGCAACCGATCGTCATTAGTCTTCGTGACGTTCCAGTCAGCTTGGTCGCGGTAAGCTCTACCCCGATGGGCTCGCAAGTACCGCTCATCGTGTGCAGTACGCAGTAGCAATTTGGAGGAAGACATCACATGGCAATCGTTCTTTATGTCGGTGGTAGCAAGGATGGCGAGAAGGGCGTGGTGCCCTACGGCTTCAGCAAATCCCGCGCCGATACCGCGCTGGGGCCGGAGTTCTACACGGAGCGGTTCATGGAACTGCAGGGTGTCGGCAAGGTCCGCCTGATGGCGCTTGAGAGCCTGCGTGACGACATCGTCATGCAGCGTGCCGCCCGCCACTACCGCTGACCTTCGCACTACGCGGCAGGACGCGCTTCACCATCGCGCGTCCGCGCCGGCATCCCAGCCCCGGGGCCAGTCCGAGCCCCACTTGCCAGGATGCCGGCGTCCGATCCGGACCCGCCGCCTGAACCGCCGTTCTGTCAACGCCTTGTCCCTGCCGCCCGCGCATTGCAAGAATGGGCCTTTCCCGCAATGCGGCCCAGGCCGGAAACAATGCACGACGCCAAGCACGCCCAGCGCCAGCTCGCCCAGCAGATCGCCCAGACCATCGCCGAAGAAATCGGTGCCCAGACCGCCCAGGTCAGCGCCGCCGTCGGCCTGCTCGATGAAGGCGCAAGCGTTCCGTTCATCGCCCGCTACCGCAAGGAAGTCACCGGCGGCCTGGACGACACCCAGCTGCGCAACCTGGAAACCCGCCTGACCTACCTGCGCGAACTGGAAGACCGCCGTGCGGCGGTGCTGGCCAGCATCGGCGAACAGGGCAAGCTCAGCGATGAGCTGCGCAACGAGATCCTCGCTGCCGACACCAAGAGCCGGCTGGAAGACCTGTACCTGCCGTACAAGCCCAAGCGCCGCACCCGCGCGCAGATCGCCCGCGAAGCCGGGCTGGAGCCGTTGGCCGACGGCCTGCTGGGCGATCCCACGCAGGACCCGCAGGTCTTTGCCGCCACGTTCGTGGATGCCGACAAGGGCGTGGCCGATACCAAGGCCGCGCTGGAAGGGGCCCGCGCGATCCTGATGGAGCGCTGGGGAGAGGACGCCACGCTGGTCGGTGAACTGCGCAGCTGGTTGAGCGAGCAGGGCGTGATCCGTGCCCGCGTTGCCGAGGGCAAGGAAACCGAAGGCGCCAAGTACCGCGATTATTTCGAACATGCCGAGTCACTGGCGAAGATCCCCTCGCACCGGTTGTTGGCGTTGTTCCGCGCGCGCCGCGAGGAGATCCTGTTCCTGGAACTGGACCCGGGCAAGGATGCCGAGGCGGGGCATCAGTACGCTGAAGGGCGCGTGGCGCACAACGCCGGCATCCGCGATGCGGGGCGCCCCGCTGATCGCTGGCTGCTCGATGCCTGCCGCCTGACCTGGCGGGCCAAGCTGCACATGCACCTGCTGCTGGACCTGTTCAACCAGGCCCGCGAGAAGGCCGAGGCCGAAGCCATCGCGGTGTTCGGCGACAACCTCAAGGATCTGCTGCTGGCCGCGCCGGCCGGCCCGAAAAGCGTGCTGGGCCTGGACCCGGGCATCCGCACCGGCTGCAAGATCGCCGTGGTCGACGCCACCGGCAAGCTGGTCGCCACCGATACCATCTACCCGCACGAACCCCGCCGGCAGTGGGAGCAGTCGCTGCAGACGATCAAGCAGTTGTGCACCAGGCACAACGTGCAGCTGATCGCGATCGGCAACGGCACCGCCAGCCGCGAGACCGACAAGCTGGCCGGTGAGGCCATCAAGGCGCTGGGTGACAACGCACCGCAGAAAATCGTGGTCAGCGAAGCCGGGGCGTCGGTGTATTCGGCGTCGGAAACGGCGGCCAAGGAGTTCCCGGACCTGGACGTGTCGATCCGTGGCGCGGTATCGATCGCGCGCCGCCTGCAGGACCCGCTGGCCGAGCTGGTGAAGATCGAGCCGAAGGCGATCGGTGTCGGGCAGTACCAGCACGACGTGGACCAGTACCGCCTGGCGCGTGCGCTGGATGCGCGGGTGGAGGACTGCGTGAACGCTGTCGGCGTGTACGTCAACACTGCTTCGGCGGCGCTGCTGTCGCGGGTGTCAGGCCTGTCTTCAACGGTGGCCGAGAACATCGTGCGCCACCGCGATGACAACGGTCCGTTCAAGCGTCGCAAGGACCTGTTGAAGGTGTCGCGGTTGGGCGAGAAGACGTTCGAGCAATGTGCAGGCTTCCTGCGTATCGCCGATGGTGATGAGCCGCTGGATGCATCGTCGGTGCACCCGGAGGCCTACCCGGTGGTCGAGCGCATCGTGGCCAGCACCGCGCGCCCGATCAAGGCGCTGATCGGCGACGGCAGCTTCCTGCGCGGGTTGAAAGCCGAGCAGTTCACCGACGAAACGTTCGGTGTGCCGACCGTGCGCGACATCCTCAAGGAACTGGAAAAGCCCGGCCGCGATCCGCGCCCCGAGTTCAAGGCGGCCCGTTTCGCCGAGGGCGTCGAGGACATCAAGGACCTGCGCGAGGGCATGGTGCTGGAAGGTGTGGTCAGCAACGTGGCCGCATTCGGTGCGTTCGTCGATATCGGCGTGCACCAGGATGGCCTGATCCACATCTCGGCGCTGTCCGATACCTATGTGAAAGATCCGCGTGACGTGGTCAAGGCCGGCGACATCGTCAAGGTGAAGGTGCTGGAGGTGGACGTGCCGCGCAAGCGCATCGCCCTGACCCGTCGCCTGGATGACACGCCCGGCCAGGCCACCAGCCGTCCGGGCAGCCGTGATGAACGCAGCCAGGGGCAGGCGCCCCGTCGCGACGCGGGCAATCCCGGGCAGGGGCGTGGCCAGAGCCGCAACCCGGGCAATGGCGGACGCCCGGCACAGGCCGCGCCGCCCGCCAACAATGCCCTGGCCGAGGCGTTCGCACGGGCCAAGCGCAGCTGAGTCCGTGGTCCCCCCCCGGCGCGGGCCGGGTGGGGGACTTGTCGATGTTCCCCGGCAATGCGCACACTTGCGCTGGAAGGGGCGCCTGGGCCCCCGCTGTCGCTGGGGAGGCCATGCCGTCAGCACCATCCGCCTGGTTCCGTGACCGCTGTGGCACCTCGCCACGGCCTGCGGGCAGCTGCGTCGGCAGGGGAGGCGGCTGATGGCCGATCAGGGCAACAGCGGCAACGTACTGCTGGAGCGCCGGCTGCAGGAACTGGCCGAAGAGCGCCGTCGCCTGGCGATGATCATCGAAGGCACTGCGGCTGGCACGTGGGAGTGGAACGTCCAGAGCGGACAGATGCGGGTCAACGAACGCTGGGCCGAGATCGTCGGTTACCGGTTGGATGAGTTGGAGCCGATCTGCCAGAAGACCTTCATCGCACTGGTCCATCCGGATGATCTGGCGCTGTCCGATGCGGCCCTGCAGGACCACTTCGATGGCCGCACCGACCACTATGTCTGCCTGTTGCGCATGCGTCACAAGAACGGCCAATGGATCTGGATCCACGACCGCGGACGGGTGTTCGAGTGGGACGGTCAGGGCCGGCCGCTGTGGATGGCCGGTGCCCATGCCGACGTCACCGAGCTGCAGCAAGCGCGCCAGGATGCGGCGGAGATGCGGCAACGCCTGCAGGCGGTGGTCGACGCCTCAGACGAAGTGGCGGTGATCGCCACCGACACCGACGGCACCATCACCCTGTTCAATACGGGCGCACAGCGGATGCTCGGCTACACCGCGGCTGAAGTAGTGGGTGGGCGCCGGCTGGATGCGTTCCACGATCCGGTTGAACTGCAGGCGTGGCTGCGACCGCTGGCGACTGCTGACGGACAGGTTCCCGGTGTGTTCGAGGCACTCAGTGCGCGTGCCGATGGCCAGACGTATTCGCGACAGTGGACGCTGCTGCGCAAGGATGGGCAGCGCCGCCAGGTGCGCCTGTCGATCAGCCGCATGGATGGCGCCGATGGCGCGCGTATCGGTTACGTCGGCATGGCCATCGACATTACTGAAATCCTGCAGGCCCGCGCCGAGGCCCGCTTGTCGGCGGAGAAGTTCGCCGGTGCGTTCACCTCGGCGGCACTGGGCATGGCACTGGTGTCGCTGGAAGGACGATGGCTGGATGTCAACGATGCGCTGTGCCGCATTCTCGGTTACCCGCGCGAGGAACTGCTGCAGGTTGATTTCCAGCGCTTGACCCATCCGGCCGATCTGCAGACCGACCTGGCCCTGGTGCAGGATCTGCTGGCGGGGCGGCGCACCCACTATCACCTTGAAAAGCGCTACGTGGGCCGGGACGGCAACACCATCTGGGCACGGCTGTCGGTATCGCTGGTACGCAACGAGCGCGGCGAGCCGCTGCATTTCGTGTCGCAGATCCAGGATGTCAGCGCCCAGCGCAGCAGCGAGCAGCGCCTGTTCGAAAGCGAGCAGCGCAGCCGCATCACCCTGGATGCGGTTGCCGACCTGGTGCTCAGCGTTGCCCTGGACGGTCGCATCGAATACGCCAACGCGGCCGCCGTGCGAATGCTTGCCGGTGATGGTGCGCTGTCGCTGGCCGGGCATCGCGTGCAGGACGTGCTGTCGTTGACTACCGAATACGCACCGCAGTCGCAGCTCGACGTCAGCGTGCTGTTGGATCCGGAAAGCAATGCCGTGGACCTGCATGCCGATCTGCTGCTGCAGATGGGCAGCGCCGTGGTGCCGGTGGACCTGACCCGGGCCTGGCTTCGCAATGACGAGGGCCAGGTGCGTGGCGCGGTGTGGGTGCTGCGCGATGACACCCAGCAGCGTGCGCGCGAGCGCGAGGCGAGACACCTGGCGGAGATGGATCCGCTGACCGAACTGGGTAACCGCCGCGGCTTCGAAGTGCATCTGCAGCAGGCGATCACCCGGGTCGAGCGGACCGGGCAGGCGGCATCACTCATGTATATCGATCTGGACCGGTTCAAGCCGGTCAACGATACCTTTGGGCACCTGGCCGGCGATGCCGTGCTGTGGGCCGTGGCCAGCGTATTGCGCCATGGCGTGCGCGATTCGGATGTGGTGGCGCGGCTGGGCGGTGACGAATTCGCCGTGATCCTGTCCGGGTGCAGCCCGCGGCGCGCGGCGCGCATCGGTGGTGAACTGCTGCATACCCTGTCCAGCCTGTCCATTCCGTGGGATCAGCACCAACTGCGGATCGGTGCCAGCATCGGCATCGCGCCGCTTGCCGCCGGCATGAGCGTGGACCAGGCCGTCGCCGCCGCCGATGCCCAGTGCTACCGCGCCAAGGCGATGGGCCGCAACAACGTGCAGGTGCAGGGCGAAAGCAGTGAACTGCCCGGCGGCGCGTCGGCGGACGGCAGCGACCTCGGCGATGGCTGATCTCAGCCTGTGAGAGGGGCGCGGCGAATACTGCGCCAACACCCTACCTCCGCAGGAAAACGAAATGAGGTCCTGGAACCTGAGTGCCGTCCGTGCCTATGCGCCAGCCACTATCGGCTGGTCCCTGGCTCTGTCCGGCTGGCTGCGGCTGGAGCAGCTGCGCAATGATCAGCAGGCCCGGATGCTGGTCCCCGTGGTGCAGTGGGGCGTGGCGGTGATGCTGCTGGTCACGCTGGGCTGCATCGTCGCTGCCAGCGTGACGATCTGGCGTGCCCGGCGCGGTGATACGCAGCAACGCCCTTGATCTGCACGCAGGGCAGGGCAGACGATGGACGGCTACAGCGCAGCCGGATCCATCAGCAGGAACGTGCCCGGACTGCGCTGGTGCGCATCGATCAGGGGAACCAGGCGGCGGAAGTGCTCGGTTGCACAGTGGGTGTCCAGCGCTGCGCGATCCGGCCACTGCTCAATGAATATGAAGTGGCCGGGATCCTTCTGGTCGACGAACAGGTCGTAGGCGATGCACAGAGGTTCGCTCCGCGTGCAGGCAACCAGCTCGCGGTATAGCGGCAGGACGATTTCGACCGCGTCAGGATGTATGAAATCCTCGGCGATGACCTTGAGCATGCTGGAACCCCCGTGCAGGAAACGCAGCATTGTAGGTGCGTGCGGCCAGGACCTCAGCGCAGCACCGCTTCGGCATCCACCACTTGCACGTCGTGCATCATGTTGAGATAGGCCTCGTAGTAGCCTTTGTGCGAAGCGCCAACGATGGCCAGCAGGCGCGTTCCCGGCTGCTGGCCCAGCACTTCGCGGATGTTGGAGACCATGCGCAGGTTGCGGGTTTCCCAGTAGCCCACATAGTTGCGACCAAAGCCCTGGGAGGAGGGCTCGACCAGCGCCGCGCCGAAGTCCGCCTGGTAGGCCTGCAAGCCGACGTCGGGGCGGTTGTAGGCACGGTACAGGTCCAGCACGCCACCGACCTTGTCGACATTTGCATACAGCGGCTCGTCGGCGTCCCGCCGTGCGTCTGCGTGCGGGTTGTCCCAGGCCTTCATCATCGCTTCGCGTGCCGCCTTCCTGTCCTCGGGCGGGGTGGGCGAATCGGCGGTGTGGTCGTCCACTGCCCACAGGCGTTCCAGCCCCAGGCGGGCAGCGAGGACTGCCGCCACCAGGTTGGTTTCATTGCGACGGGTCAGGCTCTTGTCGAGAATCTCGACCAGCGCAGCATCCAGGCCGTCGCCGGCGATGCGCTCCTGCACGGGCAGACGCAGCCATTGCACCTGCGCCGATCCGCGCTCGCCAGCGGCCAGGAACACCGCGGCCAGGTGCCGACGCTGCGCTGCTGTCGGGCTTGCCGGCAATGCCGACAGCAGGCGTCCCATCTCGGCGTTGGCGCTGGGCACGTCGAAGCCGGTGGCGACGCGGGCCTCATCGGTGTCGTAGCAGTAGGTTTCAACGCTTTCGGCATAGCGGCTGGGATTGCGACGCATGAAGTCGCACTGCAGGCCGGACAGGTTTTCGGTGGCAATCGCCTGCGGGCGCCAACGTGCCAAACGCTCCAGCAAGGGCTCCAGCAGGGCCGGCTCGAAGGTCTTTGGCAGTTCCGACAGATGTGCTGTCCCAAGCACCAGTACTTCGTTGTGGCGACCGGCGGGTGGTCCCTTCAGCTGGTCGGGATGGAAGTTGGGACGGAACCCCGCGTCGCTGGCCACTGCGCCGGCACTGCACAGGCTGAGGATGATGATGGCGCTCAAGCGTCGAAGCATGCTGCCTCCCAGCAAAAATCCAGTAAGTGGGCGCATGCTGCCGGCAGCGTGCCGGCAGGGGATGTCCCGATGGTCATTGCAACCTTCTGCGCGCCTGCTGCATCCCCCTTTCCGTCGGCGCTGGTCCAGAATGGTGGCTGGAAGACTTCCGGAAGCGTGTCATGGATGAAATCGCCACCACCGTAGCCGCAGGTGCCGTGCTGGGTGCACTGGCTGGCTGGATCGGGCCAGGCAGATGGCGGTGGCACCTGGTGCGCCTGGCACCGTTGCTGCTGGTGCCGTTCGCGCTGTATGTCCTCGCCACCCGCAGCTGGATCTTCGGTGGTGGCGGGCCGCTGGTGGAGCCCTCGCTGCTGGTCGTCTGCGGCAGTCTGGGCTACCTGCCGGCGGTGCTGGCAACGTTGCTGCTGCGCTGGGTTGTGCGGCGCGCTGCCGACCAGGGGCTGGCTCCCTAAAGTTGTTGGCCGCCCCGCCGATACCTTCTCTGGAGCCCGCTGCTGGCTCCCGCTGCCGGACCCGAGGCTGCCTCCGATGGGCGGCCCGTGCCGTGTGCTCCGCCGCTGTTTGATGACGATCGCAGCTGCCGTACCGTTTCTGCCAGTCGCTCGAGTGACGCCTTCCGGCGTCTGCAGTCCCAGGCAATCGAAGTTGCCGCCGGGCATCCCGCCCGGCGGGTCGCAACCGCTACCCGGACACCGAGGATCAGACGATGCTTATTTCAGGCTCCATGGAAGGTGCTCAGGCGCCGGCCGAAGTGCTCACCCGTTGGTCTCCCCTGCGCGCGCTGCAGGGGGTGTTGGGCAGGCAGCGCCGCGCCACGGAGGTGGCCGAGCAGCATCGGCGGCACGTCGAGCTTGAGGCCCAGGTTGCTGCACTGCATCGGGTGCAGGCGGTCATCGAGTTCGCGCTCGACGGCACCATCCTGCAGGCCAATGACAACTTCCTGCAGGCAGTGGGATATCGCCTGGATGAGATCCAGGGCAGGCATCACTCCCTGTTCGTCGATCCCGAGGACGCGCGCAGTAGCGGATACCGCGACTTCTGGGCGCGACTCGGCCGCGGTGAATTCGATGCAGGACAGTACCGGCGCTTCGGCAAGGGGGGGCGTGAGATCTGGATCCAGGCCTCCTACAACCCGGTGCTTGACCAGCACGGGCGACCATACAAGGTGGTCAAGTTCGCGACTGACATCACGGCGCAGAAGCAGCAGGCGGCCGAGTCGGCGGGACAGCTGGCCGCCATCGACAAATCGCAGGCGGTGATCGAGTTCAGCATGGATGGCCGCATCCTGGCGGCCAATGCGAACTTCCTGGCTGCCACCGGCTATACGTTGGAAGAAGTGCGCGGCCAGCATCATTCGCTGTTCGTCGAGCCCGACTACCGGGCCAGTGTCGAGTATCGCCGGTTCTGGGAAAAGCTCGGCTCCGGCGAGTACGACGCAGGCCAGTACCGGCGGCTGGGCAAAGGTGGCCGCGAAGTATGGATCCAGGCGTCTTACAACCCGATCCTCGACGCGGGCGGACGGCCGTTCAAGGTCGTCAAGTACGCCACCGACATCACCGCACAGGTGCATGAGAGCCAGGCCATGCAGCGCGCGGTGGCGCAGACGCGCGAGGTGGTGGCGTCTGCAAAGGAAGGCGACCTGACCCGGAGCATCGCCATGGCCGACAAGAGCGGCCCGATCGCCGAACTGTGTGGCGGCGTCAATGCGCTGGTCGAAGCAATGGCCGGGATCATCGGCCAGATCAAGTTCGCCGCGGACACCATTGCGGTGGGTGCGAGCGAAATCGCCGAAGGCAACAACGACCTGTCCCAGCGCACCGAGCAGCAGGCGGCATCGCTGGAAGAAACCGCGGTGTCGATGAAGGGGCTGGCCGAGACCGTGCAGCGCACCGCCACCAACGCACGCCAGGCCAGCCAACTGGCCGGCGGCGCCGCCGATGTGGCCGCACGCGGTGGCCAGGTGGTGCATGAAGTGGTCTCGACGATGGCGGTGATCAACGCCTCTTCGCGTCGCATCGTCGACATCATTGGCGTGATCGATGGCATCGCGTTCCAGACCAACATCCTGGCATTGAACGCGGCCGTGGAAGCGGCGCGTGCCGGTGAGCATGGTCGTGGTTTCGCCGTGGTCGCCACCGAGATCCGCGAGCTCTCGCAGCGCTCGGCAGGTGCGGCGAAGGAAATCAAGCAGCTGATCGATGCGTCGGTTGCCAACGTCGGCGCCGGAACGGCGCAGGTCGAGAGCGCAGGGCGGACCATGGACGAGATCGTGGTCGACGTGCGTCGGGTCAGCGACCTGATGACCGAGATCAGCGCCGCTGCGCAGCAGCAGAGCGACGACATCCAGCAGATGAACCACGCGGTGGATCTGATCGACCAGGGCACGCAGCAGAATGCGGCGCTGGTGGAAGAGGCCTCAGCGGCTGCGCGCAGCATGGAGGAGCAGTCGTCGCAGCTGTTGCAGACGGTGGCGGGGTTCCGTGTGCACGCGGGGGCGGGGCATGGCCATGGCGTGCATGCGCCGGCGCTGCGGGTGGTGTAGGGCGCAGACGCGCGCGGCCTATGGGGCGGCGCGGTCGTCGCCCTGGCCGCCATGCAGCTGCGGGTGAGTGTGCGCATACATCCAGAAGTCGCGCGGCTGCCCACGGACATGGCGATAGGACCGCAGCAATCCCTCGCGTTGCATGCCTACGCGTTCGAGCACGGCAATGGATCGCAGGTTGCTGTCGAGCACGGTGGCCTGGATGCGTATGCAACCCAGTGCGATATGCGCCCAGGCGATGACCGCGCGCGCAGCTTCGGTCGCCAGCCCGCGTCCCTGGTGGGCAGGGGACAGGTCGTAGGCCAGTTCGGCGCGGCGGTGCTCGATGTCGATGTCGTTGAGGCCGACGGTACCGAGCAGCTGGTCGTCGCTGTCGAGAATGGCCCAACGGCGGCATCGTGCGTTGCGCGTAGGGTCGACGATCTGCCGCTGCAGAGCCTCTACAGAGACATCGCCCCAACTGGTGTGCTCGACCGCGCCCGGTAGCGACAGATAGTTCGACCAGGCGACCGCGTCCTGCAGGGCCAGTTCGCGCAGATGCACCGGGAGTGCGAGGGGAAGGATGGGAGTGGAGTGCAATGCCATCGCTGCAGTGTCGGCGGCGCCGGTCGGGCAGGGCAAGACCGGAAACGACAAAGGCCAGGTCGTGGACCTGGCCTCTGATCGTGGTGCCGGTGAAAGGACTCGAACCTTCATGGGGTCACCCCCGGCTGATTTTGAGTCAGCTGCGTATACCATTCCGCCACACCGGCAGCAGCGGGCTAGTGTACCCGAGCCCGGCGGGCGTTCATAGAGGTGCGGACGGACGGAGCTGAAATGGCGTTCAATTGTCGGTATCGGCCGGTGGCTGGCTATACTGGCGAGGCTTAACAGGCACGGGAGCGATAGCCTATGTCAGCGTTGCAGGACCTGCGGGTGCTGGTAGTTGAAAACGACGAGATGAGTGCGGCCCTGCTGCAGATGCAGCTGGTGCAGTCCGGTGCTCTGGTCGTCGGCCTGGCCGCGTCCGTTGCCGAGGCACTGCGCCTGCTGGAAGAGGCTGCCCCTGACGTGGCCCTGCTGGATTACCGCTTGGCCCACAACGAGACCAGCGAACCGGTTGCTGCGGCGCTGGCCGCGCGTGGCGTGCCGTTCGTGCTCGCCACTGGCATGGCCGCTGAACAACTGCCGGTGGCGATGCAATCCGGTGTGCTGCTGATCAAGCCCTATCTGTCGGCGGAACTGTCCAAGGCCTTGGTCCGCGCCGTGGGGCGTTCCAGCGCCAACGCCTGATCCAGCCGCTCAGGCGGCTTCCTCGTAGACGTAACGGATCTCCTCGCGGTCGTCGAGGATGGCGTACTGCGCCGCCAGGTTGTCCGGGTCCGGGGTGAGCCATGCGTCCAGGTGCTCGGCGCGGATCGGCAGTACACCCCGGTCATGGCCGGCAGCGGCGACATCGATTGACGGTCCATCGGTGATGGTGGCGAAAGACAGCAGGCGTCCTTCCGGACCGTCCCATTCCGCCCACAGGCAGGCCAGCAGCAGGTCGCGCGGCGGGTCGGGGCGGAATTCCAGCACCACATCCTGTGCCTTCTCGTCGTTGTGCAGGCTGCGGCCGGCGATGGCATGGCGAGGTACGTGCTCGTAGAAGGCCTGTACCACCACCACGCCGTGGCGCAGCCCGAAGGCGCCGCGCCAATAGCCCTCCAGGCTGTCCCGCCGCGCATTGTAGGTGCCCGGGTAGAGCACATCGTTGCGCGCAGGCTTGTCCGGCAGCCGGCATTGATAGCGCATGGGCTTGATCACGCGCCGGCCATTCTCGCTGACCATCACCGGTGCGTAGCTGCCGGGGAAAATACGATTGTCGCGTGGCAGCAGCTGTTCCCGGTGCAGGTCGTCCAGCCGTGCCTGTGCGCGGTCGATGCGGTTGCCGGCAACGCGCAGGTCATTGCGCGCCTTCTGCGTGGGTCGGGTGGCCAGGGTCGCATTGGCGATGTCGCGACGTTCAAGCTGCCGTTCCAGTTCGGCCTGCAGCTGCTGCCGCTCCTGTGCATGCCATTGCTGGATCTTCGCCACGATGTCGCGTCCCAGCTCGGTGCGCGCGCCTGCAAATCCATCGTCCATGGCTTTCGGCGTCTTCGGCCGTTTCTTGCCGGGATCATGCGCATACAGTTCGGCGAATTCCTCCAGGGAGAGGACGGCGCCGAACTCGCGCACCAGCTTGGCGTAGTCGGCGCGGATCAGGGCGGAATAGCACATGGGACTCTGCCGGAAGATGGGTCGCAGCGGCTGCGACGTGGATGCGGCAGGATAGCCCGACCTTCCAGGAGACGTTGCATGAACGATCCAGAGACGATCCAGTTCCGCGAGGCGGTGCCGACGGTCGAGGACTACTGCCAGCTGCGCGCATTGGCCGGCCTCAGCGCAAAGACGCGTGAGGCGGCGACGCGGGCATTGCCCAACACTGTCTTCGGTGTCTGTGCCTACCAGGGCAGCGAGCTGGTAGCGATGGGTCGGATCATCGGCGATGGCGGTTGCCACCTGCAGGTCTGCGATATCGCCGTGCTGCCCCGTCTGCAGGGTCAGGGCCTGGGCAAGGCGGTGATGCAGCGTCTGGGCGACTGGATGCAGGGCAACCTGCCGCCGTCGGCGTATGTGAGCCTGTTGGCCGATGGCGAAGCGCATCGGCTGTATGCGCAGTTTGGCTTTGCGCCGACCGCGCCCGCCTCGATCGGCATGTATCGCCGGTTCTGAGCTGCGGTTACCGGAGAACCGCAGGCAAAGAAAAACCCCGGCCGAAGCCGGGGTTTCAAAGATTGGCGTCCCCACGGGGATTCGAACCCCGGTCGCCACCGTGAAAGGGTGATGTCCTAGGCCTCTAGACGATGGGGACGCACGAAAAACTTCAAGTTGTAGAACTTTCGACGGCCTAATGCCGAAAGTGGTGGAGCCAAGCGGGATCGAACCGCTGACCTCCTGCATGCCATGCAGGCGCTCTCCCAGCTGAGCTATGGCCCCATGAAACGTCGGATTCCTGCTGGGAGCAGGGTCCTCTTTGAAACTGGCGTCCCCACGGGGATTCGAACCCCGGTCGCCACCGTGAAAGGGTGATGTCCTAGGCCTCTAGACGATGGGGACGCACGAAAAACTTCAAGTTGTAGAACTCTCGACGGCCTAATGTCGAAAGTGGTGGAGCCAAGCGGGATCGAACCGCTGACCTCCTGCATGCCATGCAGGCGCTCTCCCAGCTGAGCTATGGCCCCGTGTTACCGAGCCGCCTATCATACCTGCCTGTTCACATTTGTGGAAGCTTTTTTTGAAGCTTTTTCATCGAATCGTTCATTGCCACAAGGGCAGCGAGCGTTCCGACGCCACAACCTGAATGCCGGTGGGCGGTGAACAAAAAAGACCCGGTTATCGGCCGGGTCCTCGTTGTTCATGATGAGTGGCGTCCCCACGGGGATTCGAACCCCGGTCGCCACCGTGAAAGGGTGATGTCCTAGGCCTCTAGACGATGGGGACGCAGATCTCATCAATGTTCTTTGCGACCTTTCGACGGCCTAATGCCGAAAGTATGGTGGAGCCAAGCGGGATCGAACCGCTGACCTCCTGCATGCCATGCAGGCGCTCTCCCAGCTGAGCTATGGCCCCACGTCGCTGAGGAGCGAAATAATAGCTGTGCCCCCGGGGGTTGGCAAGCGCTTTGTTGCACTTTTCTTCACGTAGCGCGCGCAATGACGCCGCTGCGTTTTCCGCATGCCGCGCAGCACAGCTGTCGATGCTGAAGCGAGAGGCTCAGCGCTCTTCGCCGGTCAGCGCAGCCAGGATCGGGCACTGGTCGAGCGCACCATGTCCGGGGCAGGCATCGACCAGCTGGGAGAGGGCGCCATGCATGCGCTGCAGTTCGGCCATCCGCAGTTCGATGTCCTGCAGGCGTACCCGCGCGGTGTCACGCACGCTGCCCATGTCCTGCGGAGGATGGTCACTGAGGGAAAGCAGTTCACCGATCTCATCGAGACTGAAGCCCAACGCTTTTGCCCGGCGGATGAAGTGCAGACGTCGCAGGTCCTGCTCGCTGAAGATGCGGTAGCCACCTGCCGACCGCGCTGCGGTGGGCAGAAGCTGCTGACGTTCGTAGTAGCGGACGGTGTCGATGGGGACGCCGGCCTGGCGTGCCAATTGACCAATGTTCACGGCGGACTCCTTGGGACCTGCCGCGCATAGTCATCCCTGGACTCTGGTCAAGAGTCAAGGCTTTGCCCGCGTCGCCCATTCAGCACACTTTGCAACTTTCTTCATAGCCCCCGGGGCAAAGCAGTTCCTACCCTGCGCCTGAACCGGCCGCTCGACGGCCTGAACCGGAAGAGGAGGTGGGGAGTGGAGGGAATCAGGAACGAGGGATTCGTCGAGGTTGCGGTGGTTGAATACCCCGGAGGCGACCCGTCGGCTGCATCGGTGCTCGCCGAAATGGCGCACGTCGCCAATCGCCTCGCGCAGCAGCAACGGCGGCCCTGCAAGCGGGTGCTGGTGACCCGCTGGATCGTGCCCGCCAGCAATACCGGCGTGCATCGCATTGCCGGTGCCGAAATGCTCGACGCGGCCATTCCTGCGGTGATCGCCTTGCCGGGGCAGGTCAGTTCCAGCGCGTCGGTGCGTGCCGAGGACGTCCTGCTGGATTGGCTGCGGGCCCACTACGACGGCGGCAGCCTGCTGGCCGCCGCCGGTGACGGGGTCAGTGTGCTGGCGCGGGCCGGTCTGCTGACCGGGCGCACGGTATCCGGCCCTGACCTCAACCGCCATCCGGCGCTGCAGGTGCAGGTCGGCAGTTGGGCGCCCAGTGAGCGGGCGCTGGTTGATGATGGCGATCTGCTGACCGTGGGCGGCGCCCAGGCCTGGCGCTTCCTTGGCTTGCGCCTGCTGTACCGGCTGCACGGCCAGGGCGTGGCCAGCGCGGTGGCCCAGCAGTTGGGCATCGTGGTGCCGGTCGGCATCCAGCAGGATCTGGAGCGATTCAGTGCCAACTTCGCCCACGGCGACCGTGACGTGCTGAAGGCACAGCGCTGGTTGCATACCACGGCTGCACGTGGGGCCACGCTGGGGGCGATCTGTGAGATCGCCGGATTGGAACCGCGGACCCTGCAGCGTCGTTTCCTGAAGGCGACCGGGCTGCGGCCCATCGAGTACTGCCAGCGGCTGCGCGTGGCCAAGGCGCAGACGTTGCTGCAGCAGGGCGCCAGCATCGATGAAGTGGCCTGGGGTGTGGGTTACGCCGATCAGAGTGCATTCCGTCGGCTGTTCCTGCGCATCGTCGGCATGACGCCCGCCAACTATCGTCGCCACGTCAGCAGCAAGCGCCGCGATCGTCCGTTGACGCCTGCCGTGGCCGGCAGCCTGCGGGGGCTGCGCGCCTCGCCGGGCACGCAGCTGGGTCGCAGCGCCGCTTGAGCAACGAGGTTGAATGCGTCGTGCTTGCATCGCGGGCACGACGCTTTGACCATGCAGATCTGTGCGGCGAGAGCGGGTGAACTGATGTCGAGTGTTGGACCGGTGCCGATGCCGGTGGTGTTGATCCTGATCTCCCTGCTGCTGGCCATGGCCATTGCGCGGATCTGGTCGCGTGGGAAGCCTGGTCCAGCCCGGCCACCCGCGGCCGGAATGGTGCTGGACATGTTGCTGGTGGGTCTGCTGTGTGGCCGGCTGTCCTTTGTCGCAGCGCACTTCAGCCTCTATCGTGAAGCGCCCTGGAGCGTGCTGCAGATTGCCGATGGCGGGTACCACATGCCCGTTGTCGTTGGCGCTGGATTTGCCTGGGCGCTGTGGCGGCTGCGCAGGCAGCGCCCGTTGCGGGCGCCGGTGCTGGCCAGTGCGCTGGTTGGATTGTTGTTGTGGGGCGGGGCAAGCCAGGGGCTCGCGTACTGGCAGGCCCAGCAGATGCCTCTGCCCACACTGCAGGTGGCCGACCTGCAGGGCAGGGCGATTGACCTGCAGCAGTTTCATGGCAAGCCGCTGGTGCTGAATCTGTGGGCCAGCTGGTGTGGTCCGTGCCGCCGCGAGATGCCGGTGCTGGCGACGGCCCAGCAGAAGCATGCTGACATCCAGTTCGTCTTCCTCAACCAGGGCGAGACCCTTGAGGAGGTCCAGACCTTTCTTGCCGCTGAACACATCGTGCTGGGTAATGTACTGCTGGATGAGGCTTCGGCTGCCTCGACCACGCTGGACGTCCGGGCTTTTCCTTCCACGTTGTTCTTCGATGCGCAGGGGCGGTTGCAGGAACTGCATCTCGGCGAACTGACCCAGGCCGGTCTTGAACACAAACTGCGCCGGCTGCGGTAGCCTGCGCTGGCATCCCACTACGGAGTTTCCATGTTGTCGATTTCCCCGCGCATCGCGCATACGCTGATGCTGCCGGCCATGCTGGCGCTGGCTGCCTGCAGCCAGGCACAGACCCCGAAGGGCAAGGACGCCGCTGCACCGGCAACGGCTTCGGCATCGGCCGCCGTCAGGAAGGGCGAGTTGCCGGCTGTCCTGAAGGGCATCGAGAAGCATGGCTTCGAGGTGGTCTCCGAATTCGATGCGCCGGGTGGCCTGCGCGGCTTTGCCGGCATGGTCGGCGGCCAGCAGCCGGCGGCGGCTTACGTGACCGCCGATGGCAAGCATGTGCTGGTGGGCAGCCTGTTCGACGCCGAGGGCAACGAAGTTGCAGCCGAGACGCTGGAGAAGCTGGTTGCCGCGCCGATGTCGGCCAAGATGTGGAGCAAGCTTGAGGCCAGCGCCTGGGTACGTGACGGCAAGGCCGATGCGCCACGCGTGGTGTACACCTTCAGTGATGCCAACTGCCCTTACTGCCACAAGTTCTGGGAGGCGGCACGCCCTTGGGTGGACGCAGGAAAGGTGCAGTTGCGCCACATCATGGTCGGCGTGATCCGTGAGGACAGCCCGGCCAAGGCGGCGGCGATCATGGCCGCACGCGATCCCAGTGCGGCACTGCTGGAAAACGAGCATCAGTTCGATCGAGGTGGCATCAAGCCGCTGCCCAGCATCAGCCGGGAGATCGCTGGCAAGCTGGATGCCAACCAGGTGCTGATGGTGGAGATGGGCTTCCAGGGTACGCCGGGCATCCTGTTCCAGGATGCGCAGGGCCAGGTGCAGCGACGTGCCGGCCTTCCGCAGGGCAACGATCTGCAGGCGGTACTCGGCCCGCGCTGAGACCTCCGACATGCTGTACTGAGCGACAGGCCCGCATGGCAACGTGCGGGCCTGTTGCTTTCTGCGACAGTCGCGGCGATGAGGGCTGCGCACGTCGTGAACAGATGTCACGTCTGAATCGTGACTGACATCAAGCATTTCGCTTTGATCCCAATCAAGGCCAAAAACGACAGTCGCACTAGCCTTGGCGCATGGAATACAGCGTCACTGCGCTATGGATGCCGCATACGACACGCCCTCGAGAGGACGTGCGCGCAACGCCATTCACGACACTCTCACCCAGCGCTTGTTACCCAGACGCCTGCGGTCGCCACCCCTTCGGCAGCACTGCTGCAGTGGGAGCGACTCCGGCGCAGTGTTGGCAATCGGGACAGTGTCATTGCCCTGTTGCCTGCAACGTGCAGGCTGGCAACGGTCGTCCACGCAGTACCTGCATTTCCAGCAACGGCTCGTTGAGGTCGGGATGGCGCACGCGCGTTGTACGGCCGCACAGCGGGAGTTTCAGTCCAGGGAGGATGCAATGCGCTTGGCGGTACTGAGTCTGGGGTGTCTGACGGCGATGGCAGCGATGCCGCTGCATGCTCAGGACGATGCGCAGGCGTTGCGTCGCGAGATCGACGCGATGCGGCAGACGCTGGAAGGCATGCAGCAGCGTCTGGACCAGCTTGAACGGCGCGAAGAGCATGCAGCTGCGGCCCCCGTTGCCGCGTCGTCGCCGATGCCCGCTGCAGCGCAGGCGACACTGAATGTGCCAACCACCAGTGGGATCCTTCACCCCACCCAGGTGCCTGGCGTCGCGCAGCCTGTGCTGCCACAGCGTGAATCGGTGGCCGATCCTTCAACGGCGGCCTCGCGTCCAGACAGCGCCGCCGGCCCCACCGATCCGGACCTGAAAGGCTTCTTCGCCATTCCCGGCACCGACACCGTGATCCGCATTGGCGGCTATGCCAAGCTCGATGCGATTGCGGATTCGCGCGGGGCAGGGGACGAGGATCAGTTCATTCCTTCGTCGATGCCGGTGGGCGGCAACCATCGGGATGTTTCGAACTTCAACATCCACGCCAAGCAGACGCGTTTCAGCTTCGAGGCGCGGCGGCCGACCACGCACGGCAACCTGCGCTTCTATCTGGAGAATGATTTCTTCGGCAGCAGCGATGGCTATGAATTCCGCCTGCGCCACGCCTATGGTCAACTCGGCAACACCTACGCGGGCTATGGCTATTCCAGTTTCATGGATCCGGACAGCCTGCCCGACACGCTGGATTTTGCGGGCCCTGGCGGCGCCGGCTACCTGCTGGTGGCCGGCATCCATCACAGTTTTGCGCTGGGCAAGGGCAACACTCTGACGCTGGCCGCCGAAGACCCGGACACCGAGCTGGCCGGTGCCAGCGATGCGATGGCGGCAGTCAATCGACTGCCGGATGTGAGCGCCATCGCGCGCATGGAGCGCGACTGGGGCCACCTGCAGCTGGGCGTCGTGGCGCGCAATCTGGCCTACGACGGCGATGCCCGTCATGACCGCGTCTTTGCCGGTGGCGCGCAGCTCAGTGGCTCGGCCTCGGTGGGGGAACGCGATCTGCTGCTGTTCGGCGCGTTGGGCGGCCGCGGCCTGAGCCGCTACACCGCCGACCTCACCGGCTCCGGTCTGGACGCCGTGGTAGGTGCCGATGGACGCATCGATGCGCTGGACCTGCACGGTGGCTTCGTCGGCTACACCCATTACTGGTCGGATCTGTGGCGCTCGAACCTGATCTACGGCCAGCTGACCCTGGAGCGCAATGCGGCACTGCCGACCGATGCGTTCCGGCAAAGCCGCTACGGCGTGTTCAACCTGATCTGGAGCCCGGCCCCGTCGTGGACGATGGGCATGGAGCTGCTGTACGGCCGCCTGCAGCAGCAGGGCGGAGCGCGCGGCGACACGGTCCGGGTGCAGGGCAGCCTGCAATACAACTTCATCAAGTAGGCGCCAGCAGCAGCACGCCAGCGTAGCCATTCCCCACGCCCGGGTGCACCGGGCCCATGCCAGGTACAGGAGATTGTCATGGCAGAAGCAAAGAAAATCGGGGTGGTCGGAGCCACCTTCCTCGTCGCCGGCAACATGATGGGCTCAGGGGTGTTCCTGCTGCCCTCCAGCCTGGCCAAGATCGGTACCGCCTCGATATGGGGTTGGCTGATCACCACCGCCGGTGCGCTGCTGCTGGCGTTCGTGTTCGCCAAGCTCGGCAAGCTGGCACCCAAGGCAGGCGGCCCGTATGCGTATGCGCGCGACTGGTTCGGTCCCTACATGGGCTTCCAGACCAACACCATCTACTGGTTCGCCAACTGGATCGGCAACGTGGCCATCCCGATCGCGGCGGTGGGCTACTTCAGCTATTTCTTCCCGATCCTGTCCGAGCCGCTGGTGCGCTGCATCGCGGTGCTGATCCTGGTGTGGGCGCTGAGCTTTGCCAACATGATCGGGCCGGCATTCGTCAGCCGCGTGCAGACGGTCACCACCAGCTTCGCGCTGGTGCCGATCCTGGGCATCGCCATCTTCGGTTGGTTCTTCTTCGATGCCGACATCTTCAAGGGCGCCTACAACGTGTCCGGTGAGTCCAACTTCGGTGCGATCTCCAGCGCGGCGGCACTCACCCTGTGGGCGTTCATCGGCGTGGAATCGGCGTCGGTGACCGCCGGTGTGGTCGAGAATCCGGAGAAGAACGTGGCCCGCGCCACCCTGGCCGGTGTGTTCCTGGCCGCCATCGCCTACATCGCCAGCTCGTCGGTGATCATGGGCATGGTGCCCAACGGTGAACTGCAGACCTCCGACGCGCCGTTCGCACTGGCAGCGGCCAAGGCCGTGGGCGGTTGGGGTGGTGCGCTGGTCAGCCTGTGTGCCTTCGTCGGCGCCGCCGGCTCGCTGGGCGGCTGGATCCTGCTGACCGCGCAGAGCGCCAAGGCAGCGTCCGATGATGGCCTGTTCCCGAGCATCTTCAGCAAGACCAACAAGGACGACGTGCCGGTCAAGGGCGTGCTGATCGTGGCCGTGCTGATGACCCTGGCGGTGCTGGTGACCTCCACCTCGAAGACGGCCTCGGCCCAGTTCGACGTGATCACCTCGGCGGCGGTGGTGCTGACGCTGCTGCCGTACATCTACTCGTGCGTCGCCTGCTATTTCGTGGTGGAACGTTCGCACACGCTGGTGCACACCGGTGCGTTCTGGACCCTGACGAGCCTGACGGTCGTGTACTGCCTGTGGGCGATCTATGGCTCGTCGGGAACGATCGTGCAGTACGCCTTCCTGTTCGTGCTGTTCATCACCGTGTTCTATCCCTTCTTCAGCGAGGAGCGTCGTCAGCAGCGGCAGCGCTCCCGCGAGGCGGCGGCGATTTCGGCCGGCGCGCAGCGTTCCTGAGTTAGACAAGGAGAATCAACGTGTATTTCAAGTCCCTGGATTATCCGGTCATCGTCATTGATGGTGACTACGATTCGCCGCGCATCGGCGGCATCCTCATCCGTGCGCTGGTGGAAGAGCTGCGCAGCAATGACCAGCGCGTGCTGTGCGGCCTGAACCTGGATGATGCCCGTGCCGGCGCCCGTACCTACGTGGCCGCTTCGGCGGTGCTGATCTCGATCGACGGCAGCGAGGAGGTCGATGGCGAATTCCAGCGCCTGACCGCCTTCCTGCGCGAGCAGAGTGCGCGCCGCGCCAATCTTCCAGTGTTCCTGTATGGCGAGCGGCGCACTATCGAAAAGGTGCCGAGCAAGCTGCTCAAGTACATCCACGGCTTCATCTTCCTGTTTGAAGACACCAAGAGCTTCATCTCGCGGCAGGTGATGCGTGCGGCAGAAGACTACATGCAGAACCTGCTGCCGCCGTTCTTCAAGGCGCTGATCCATCACGCCGCCGAGTCGAACTATTCCTGGCATACGCCTGGCCATGCCGGCGGCGTGGCCTTCACCAAGTCGCCGGTCGGGCGTGCCTTCCACCAGTTCTATGGTGAGAACACGCTGCGCAGCGATCTGTCGATTTCGGTGCCGGAGCTGGGCTCGCTGCTGGACCACACCGGCCCGATCAAGGACGCCGAGAACGAGGCTGCGCGCAACTTCGGTGCCGACCACACCTTCTTCGTCACCAACGGTACGTCGACGGCCAACAAGATCGTGTGGCACGGCACCGTGGCTCGCGGCGACGTAGTGTTCGTCGACCGCAACTGCCACAAGTCGCTGCTGCATTCGCTGATCATGACCGGCGCGGTGCCGGTGTACTTCACGCCCAGCCGCAATGCACACGGCATCATCGGCCCGATCAGCCTGGATCAGTTCACCCCGGAGGCGCTGCAGCAGCGCATCGCCGCCAATCCGCTGGCCAGCCAGGCCTACCATGCCGGCTCCAAGCCGCGCATCGCGGTGGTGACCAACTCGACCTACGATGGCCTGTGCTACAACGCTGAGAAGATCGCCGATGAGATCGGCAGCGCGGTCGACTTCCTGCATTTCGATGAAGCCTGGTATGCCTATGCCGCGTTCCATCCGTTCTACGAGAACCACTACGGCATGGCCAAGGGCAAGCCGCGTGAGCAGGATGCGATCATCTTCACCACGCACTCCACCCACAAGCTGCTGGCGGCGTTCTCGCAGGCCTCGATGATCCATGTGCGCAATTCGGCCAGCCGCGACCTGGATGCCGAGCGCTTCAACGAAGCGTTCATGATGCACACCTCGACCAGCCCGCACTACGGGGTGATCGCCGCGTGCGATGTGGCCTCGAAGATGATGGAGGGTGATGCCGGTCGTTCGCTGGTGCAGGAAATGCATGACGAGTCGATTGCCTTCCGCCGGGCCATGCTGCACGTGCGCGATGATCTGGGTCGCGATGACTGGTGGTTCAGCGTATGGCAGCCGACACAGGTCGAGCGCAGCCTGGACAAGGGCGATACGCCGGCGCCGCTGGTCGCCAAGCGCGAGGAGTGGTACCTGCAGCCCGATGCGCATTGGCACGGCTTCGAGAACCTGGTCGACGACTATGTGCTGATCGATCCGATCAAGGTGACCCTGCTGACGCCGGGCCTTTCGATGGACGGCAGCATGGGCAAGCTGGGCATCCCGGGTGCGGTGCTGAGCAAGTTCCTGTGGGGCCGCGGCATTACCGTGGAGAAGACCAACCTGTACTCGGTGCTGTTCCTGTTCTCGATGGGCATCACCAAGGGCAAGTGGAGCACGCTGGTCACCGAACTGATGGCGTTCAAGGAGCTGTACGACCGCAACGCGCCGCTGAGCCAGGCGTTGCCGTCGCTGGCCGCCGACTACCCCCATGCCTATGCCGGCTGGGGCCTGCGTGACCTGTGTGACGCACTGCATGCGTTCAACCAGGAGTTCGCGGTGGCCAAGGTGATGCGTGAGATGTACGTGGACCTGCCGACCCCGGTGATGACCCCGGCCGACGCCTACAACCACCTGGTGAAGGGTGAGATCGAGCGGGTCGACATCGAGCAGATCAGCGGCCGTATCGCTGCGACGATGCTGGTGCCGTACCCGCCGGGCATTCCGACGATCATGCCGGGCGAGCGCTTCGGCGACCGCGACGAGCCGATCATCCAGTCGCTGCGCATCGCCCGTGAGCAGAACGCGCGCTTCCCTGGCTTCGAGTCGGACGTGCATGGCCTTATCATCGAGCGCGATGGCGACGTGCCGTCCTACAAGGTGGAGGTGCTGAAGGCCTGAGCCGGTACGGTCGGCCCTTCGGCGAACGATGGATACCGCGCGCGAGCAACGCATCCTGAAGTTCTCGATCGGGGTCACCGTGGCGGTCAGCGTGGTCGGCCTCATCGGTGGCCTGCTGGTGGGATCGCAGGCCATCCTGTTCGACGGCATCTACAGCCTGGTTGACGTAGCCCTGACCCTGGTGTCGTTGTCGGTGCTGCGGCTGGTGGCGCGGGAACACAGCCCGCGCTTCCAGTACGGCTATTGGCACCTGGAGCCGATGGTCGAGGCGCTGGGCGGAGTGATCCTGTCGCTGGCCTGCGTGTACGCGCTGGCCAACGCGGTGATTGGATTGACCACCGGCGGGCACGAAG
Source organism: Stenotrophomonas sp. 82F1 (assembly GCF_056861525.1). Lineage (NCBI taxonomy): Bacteria > Pseudomonadati > Pseudomonadota > Gammaproteobacteria > Lysobacterales > Lysobacteraceae > Stenotrophomonas > Stenotrophomonas sp. 82F1. The sequence goes on along the minus strand of NZ_JBSPUD010000003.1, from coordinate 53,409 downwards.
TGAAGTTCGGGCCCGCGCTGTGGTGGGCGGCGCTGCTGAGTGCCAGCAACCTGGGCATGGCCGTATTCGTGGCCCAGCGTGCCCGCAGGTTGCAGTCAGCATTGCTGTGGCTGGATGTGCGGGGCTGGCTGCTGGGTGGACTGATGAGCCTGGCGGTGGTGCTGGCCTTCGTGTTGGCGCTGGCGTTGCACGGTGGGCAGTGGCACCACTGGGTGCCGTATCTGGATTCGATGGTGCTGGCGTTGATCAGCCTGGCGGTGTTGCCGGTGCCGGCGCGTAGTGCGTGGAAGGCCATGCGGGAAGTACTGCAGGTGGCACCCGATGACCTGGACGAGCGCGTGCAGCAGGTGATGCAGGCGTTCGTGGCCGAGCATGGCTATGCCGGCTTCACCAGCCATGTGGCGAAGATGGGGCGGATGCGGTTCATCGAGATCCACATCCTGACCTCGCCATCGACCCCGCTGGGCACGGTGGGTGAGGTGGATGCGATGCGCGATGAGATCGCGGTGCGGATGGACGCGCGAAGCAGCACGTTCTGGCTGACGATCGATTTCACCGCGGACCCGGCGTGGACGTGATGTTGTTGCAGCCGATCGTTGCGTGCGGTGCACCGCTCTGTTGCATGCAATGGGTTTGACCTCAACAGCAGTTGAGGTCGCAGACTGCCTCGCATTCCCCACGAGGCATGCGGTATGAACCTGCTGACCACTCCGGACTTCAGCCATGGCCTGCTGGACCTGTTCGATCCCCCCGGCCTGCACGATCCCAGTGCCAACGGATATTCGCATGTGGCGGTGGTACGGCTGCCGGCGCGTGTGATCCACATCGCTGGGCAGGGCGGCGAAGACGACCAGGGAAACCTGTCGCCCAGCTTCGAGGAGCAGGTGTCGCAGGCACTGGACAATCTGCAGACCGCGCTGCGCTCGGCCCATGCGGACCTGACCGATGTTGCGCGACTGCGGATCCTGGTGGTCGACCACGATGAGGATCGCCTGGGCATCATCGCCCGCCAGGTGCGGCGGCGCTGGGCCAATCGCCCGGCACCGACCTGCACGCTGATTCCGGTGCCGCGGCTGGCGTTGGACGGAATGCTGTTCGAGATCGAGGCCGAGGCCTACAGCGCCTAGCGCAGGTAGTACTCCACCGGCACCACCAGTTCCTGCGGAGCCGGCAGTTCGTCTGGAATCCGCGGTAGCGGTTGCGCGCGGCGGAATGTCTGCAGCGCGCTTTCATCCAGCATCGGCTGTCCGCTGGACTGCTCCAGGCGCAATGCCAGCAGGTGGCCGTCGCGGCTGATGCTGGCCCTGACCCATGCGGTGCCCTGCTGGCGCCGCGACCTCGCTACGGCGGGGTAGTAGCGGTAACGCTCCAGCCGCGCCATCAGGCGGGCTTCCCACTGGTCGCTGGCGGCGCCGGCCTGGAAGTCTGCCGGTGGTGCGTCCGGGGCGGGCGGTGCGGCCGTGATCGATGCCGGTGCGGAACGGGCATCGGTCGCGGCCGCAGGCGGGGCCACGGGCAAAGGCTGGTGGCCGTCGCCATTCTTCTCGCTGGCGGCGAGGTTGCCTTCGGGTGCCGCCGTGGCCCGCGGTGGCGGGGGTGTTTTCCGCGCTTCGGCTGCCCGCGATTGCTGCGCCTGGCTGGGGCGTTCGGACTGCAGTTCTTCCACCGGCTGCGGTGGCGTGGCCGGTGCCAGCAGGCGCAGGCTGATGCGCACGTCCTGTTCTGGCGGCGGCGGCATCGGCGGAGTGGACACCCAATGGACGAACAGCAGCAACGGCAGCAGGTGCAGTCCGATGCTGATCATCACCGCGTGCCAGTGCTGCCGACGCTCACTCATCGCCGACCACCCACATCAGGTCGGCGTCGTCGCCCGCCACATCTTCGTCGGCCGATGCCAGCGCGATCACCAGCGCTGGCACAGAGGCTGGCAGATAGCCGGGTACGCCGGTGCCACGCAGCACATGCCAGCGGCCGGCGACCAGCAGGGCAGGGGCCGGCGACTGCATCAACGACTGAGCCATCCGCGTGTCGCGCGCGTGCTGGACGGCAAGCATGCCATCGAGCATGGGCGCGGCGTCGGCGTGCTGGGCCAGCACCACTGCTGACAACCGCTGCCGCGCGCCGTCGGCCGGGAACACCACCTTGGGCGATGATGCCAGCAGCGTATTGACGTCAGCGCGCGACAGGTTGCTGCCCTGCAGACGGATGCCGCTCTCGATGGCGATCTGTACCAGTCCGCCATAGCGTGTCCATGGCCAGCGGGAATCCCAGTCCAGCAGTTCGGCCAGGCGCTGCGATTCTGCCCGGTGGCCCTTGTCCAGCCAGCGCTGCACACGCTGCAGTCGTGGCTGGCGTTCGCTGGCGATCATCTCCAGCACCAGTGCACCCTGCGGACGCCGCTGCTGCAATGCCTGCAGCAGCCAACGTTCGGCGGCATGGTCGGCATCGATATCGTGACGCTCGCCGAGCAGCACGCGCTCGGCAGCGGCAACCCGCTGCACGAACGCGGCCTGATCCAGTGCCTTGCCACTGGCCAGATCGATCACCTTGCCGGGCATCGGCTGCGCGCCGGCTGCCGCCGCCAGCGCGATCAGGCCCAGCGCCAGCCAGCGCCGGCTAGAACGCCACATTGACGCCCACCGAGACGGTACGGCCACGGCCGTTGCCGCGGTCCAGGATCGGGCTGAAGATGCTGTCGATCGAGGCATTGTTGTCATAGGCCTTGTTCTGCAGGTTTTCGATGTTCAGCCACAGCGTGGTGTTGGCCTGCGGCTTGAAGCTGGCGTAGAAATCCAGCAGCACGCCGGTGCCGCCGGTCTTGCGGGTCTGGAAGAAGTCGTAGCCTTCGTCGGTGGGGCCGGAGTACTCGGCGCGCACCCCTGCCTGCACGCGCTGCTGCCACCAGCGGCCACCGACATCCAGCGTCCAGTAGCGATCGGGCAGGGCGGTGATGTCTTCCAGGTTGACGAATTCGATCGCTGGCGCGCTGGTGCGCGAGCGGGTCCAGCTGAGGGTGGCGTGGTAGTGCTCGCTGGCGTAGTGCGCTTCCAGTTCCAGGCCGCGCATGCGCACCACGCCGGGATGGTTCATCCAGCGCGTGGTGGTGCTGAAGTCGTCCACGTCCAGGCTGTCGGTCCACGCGTTGAGCTGCGGGTCGCTGTCGATCGGCACCACGAACGGTTCGACTTCCGGCGGGTGCACGATCAGCAGGTACTGCGGCTTGATGTAGTCGCGGATGCGGTTGTCGAAGCGGGTCAGGCGCAGCTGCGCCAGGTCGCCGTCGACCAGCAGCGAGCTGGCGCTGAGGTTGGCGCCGAACTGCAGGTTGCGCGAACGTTCGCGGCGCAGGAAGGGGTTGGCGCCGACGCCGTCGGCATCGCTCATCCCTTCCAGCGGGATCTTCTCGAAGAACATTTCCTGCACGCGCGGCGGCCGCGAGGTGCGCGAGACTTCGGCAAACAGCTCCAGCCAGTCGGTGGCCTGCACCGACAGCGAGAGGCTGGGGCTGAGCGCATGCTGGGTGCGATCGACGTCGATGCCACCGCCGCCGATCTCCAGGCATTGCCCAGGCACATCCGAACAGGTGGGGACGTGGCCGCGGATGTTGTAGCGGTCCTGGCGCAGGCCCGCCGACAGCGCGTAGATGTCGTACTGCAGCTCCAGCGTGGTGAATGCGCTGTCGAGTTGGCTGCGCCCTTGTGGGTTGGCACCACGCAGGGTCGGGGTATCAGCAACGAAGATGTCCGACTGGTGCTTGATGCCGGTGTTCCAGCGAGCCTGTACGGCGCCGATGTCGAAACGGCTGGTGTTGTCCACGGTCCAGCTGCTCAGGCTGCTGTGGGTACGCCGGCCGATGTAGCTGGAATCTTCCACCGGCGGATAGAACAGCCGGGTCTTGTTGGCGGCGAAGCTGGCGCGCAGGTCGATCCACGGCGAGTAGGGCGTGTAGTGGTAGCTGGCGCGCTGGTTGCGGGCGGAAATCTGCCAGGGATAGTTGTGGTAGAAGTCGTTTTCATAACGCATGTGGCTCAGGTCGAGCCGATGCTGGTCGCTGGGCTGCAGGCGCGCCTTCAGCAGCCAGCTGCTGGGCTGCTGGCTGCCGGGGTCGGCGCTGTTTTTCTGGCCACGGGACGTGGCGTATTCACTGCTGCGGCTGCTGCTGGCGGCGGCCAACAGGCCGAACTGGCGATCGCCACCATCTTCGCTGTGGCGCCAGGCGCCAGCGAAGGTACGTCCGCTGCCATAGCCGTTGTTGCCATGCCGGTAGCCTGCACGCAGGCCCCAGTCGCGGCCGTCGGTGATCAGGTCTTCGATGTCCAGGGTGCGGAAGTTGGCACTGCCGGCCAGCGTGCCGGCACCCTCGCCACCGCTGACCGCGCCGCGCTGAACGTCGACGCCTGCCAGCAGGAACGGATCCACGTAGGCGAACGGACCGCCCGAGCCATGGCCGGCGTTGTTGCGGAAGGTCTGGGTGACGCCGTCGATCATGGTGTTGACCCGGCCTGCGCCGGCCATGCCGCGGATGTTGACCTGCAGGCCAGGCTGGCTGCGCGAGTGGAAGCTGTGCGTGCCGGGCATCGAGCGCAGCAGGCTGTTGCCGTCCTGGCGTTCGGCCATGGCGACCCGTTCGCTGCCGATCTTCGGCGCGAAGCCATCCTGCGTGGCCGGAATGTACTGGCTGGCACCCGAGCCCGGTGCAATGGCATGGACCGTGCGCCCCTGCACGCGCAGCGGGCCGGTCTGGCGGCTGCCGTCGCCGGTGTTGGCTGGCGCCGGTTCGAGGGTGGCACGGCGGGCATCGATGAAGCGCGCGCGCAGGCCGCTGCCGGCCAGCAGCCGTGCCAATGCCTGGCTGTCGTCGAAGTCACCCTGCAGCGCGGGTGCGCTCTGCTTGGCCGGCAGGGCACGGCCGATCACCAGATCCACGCCGCTGAGGCGGCTGTAGGCGTCCAGCGCGGTGACCAGCGGCTGGGCGGGAATATCGTAGCGGCGGGTTGCGCTGGTCTGCGCCTGCGCGTTGGCCGCAAGCACGGGGGCGATACCGGCGCAGGCAACAGACAGCGCAAGAACAAGGGGGCGGTGGGACAGCGTCGAGGGCTCCAGGGAGTGACGCAGTGCGTCGTCACCCTGGGAAGACGCAGCAGCGGCCCGGATGTCAGGGTCGATGCGTTCAGCGTGCATCGGACGATGCCTTCGCCGGCAGCCACACCTGCAGGTTGGGGCCGATACGGATAACGCGCACGTGCAGTTCGGCGGCCAGCTGGTCGCGGCTGCGCGCGGCCGTATCCGCGTCGGCCAGCACCGTGACCGGTTGCTGTCGCAGTGCGTCGCCGGCGATCCAGGTATGGCCGCCGTGCCAGCGATCCAGATCCTGGACGACGGCAGCTAGTGGCGCGGAGACCCAGGCCAGCCGGCGTTCGCGCCATGCCAGCTGCGCCGGGGCTGCTGCAAGCGCGGCCGAGGGCGCCGTGCCATCGAAGCGCAGCTGCTGGCCGGCGGCCGCTTCGCTGCTGCCCGAGCCACTGTCCACGCGCACCCGGTGCTCGGTGACGGTCACTACGCTTGCATCGCCACTGATTGCGATGTCGAAGGCAGTGCCCAGCGCCGTGACCGTGCCGTGCGGCGTATGCACCTGGAACGGACGGTCGCGATCCGCTGCGACCTGGAACCATGCCTGCCCATGCTGCAGCTTCAGCGCACGCCGGTGGGCATCGATGCGCACGCCCAGTTCGCTGTCCGGCGACAGCTGCAGGCGCGAACCGTCGTGCAGGCGCACGTCCTCGATCTCGCCTGATGCCGTGCGCAGGGTCTGTTCCGGCGGGAGGGCGTTGTGCCGGGTGTAGAGGCCGAGCGCGCACAGCAGCAGCACGGCGATGCCGGCTTCGCGCAGGCGCCGGCGCTGGCGACGCTGCTGTTGCCGTTGCAGGCTTGGCAACGCGGCGCCGGCCTGCCACAGCTGCAACAGGTGCTGGTACTGCGCCGCGTGGCGCGGATCGGCCTCGTACCACTGGCTGAAGGCAGCTTCGTCGCGCTGTTCGTCGTGCGCATGCAGCCACCAGCGCGCTGCTTCGCGGGCGATCGGATCCTGGCTCATGCAGCGGGCACCTGCTGCAGGGCCACCAGCGCGCGCAGCAGATGGCCATGCGCGGTCTGCCGGCTGATGCCGAGCTGGCGGCCGATGTCGGCAAGACTGAGCTGTTCGATGCGTGCCAGCAGGAACACTTCGCGCGAGCGCGGCGGCAGGGCGGCGATGATCGCGTCGAGGTGGCGCAGTTGTTCGGCATCGAGCAGGCATTGCTCGGGCAACGGGGCGGGATCGGCGATGGCCTGCAGCTGCGCGTCGTCCAGGGCCTCTTCGCGACGCCGCTGGATCAGGCGATAGTGGTCGGCGATCAGGTTGTGGGCGACGCGATACAGGTAGGCGCGGCCATTGCTGAGCAGGCCGCTGGCGGTGACTTTGACGACACGCAGCCAGGTTTCCTGGACGACATCATCGGCGTCACTGCGTTGTGGGAGTTTGCGACGGACGTGGGCGTGCAGCGGCCGATAGTGGGCGGCGCACAGCTGCGCGACATCCGTCGATTCGACAGGCGTGGGCACGGGGCGGGCGAAGGCTGGGGAAGGGAACAGCCCGCGGCGGCAAGGGCAGCGGCATTACCTTACACTAAAGGAGAATCATTTGCATCTACGGGGGTGTGCCCGTCTTGCGGTAGTGCCGAGCGGACATGCGCTGGCGGGTGCGGAGAGCGCTACGGCGAGCGCGCGGCGTGGGCCATCTGCAGCAGCAGGCGGTGGGCCGGGAACAGGTGCAGGCCGGAGTAGCGGGCGCGGTAGTAGGCATCCCAGTAGCTGGCGGCGCGTTGCCGGCAGAGGTCGACGAAGGCGCGGTTCTCGCCGATGAGCGCGGCATAGCGCTGCAGGCCGGTCTGTTGCGCCTGGATCGCCACGGCCGATGCGATCTCGTCCACGTACTCCCCCAGCAAGGTCAGCTGGAAGGCATGCACCCAGGGCATCGGTGAGGGCCCCAGCGTCTCGATCGCACGTTGCCGTACATGTCCGTCGCAGTGACGCGAGAGCAGGCAGAGGCAGAGGGCGCGCGTATCGCCCTGCAGTTGGGATGCGAGCCGGAACAGGTCCGTGGCGTCGGCGTAGATACGATAGGGGAACCTCAGCAGCTCTCCTTCGATGATGAGGCTGCGTTCACCACTGCCCGACAGGTTGTCGATCCGGCCCAGCCGTTGCTGAAGGTCGGTGCAGGTTGCCTGCAACACGCGGGGAACGTCGATCAACGCGACGGTTCCGCCAGCGTGGTGCCGCGATAGTCGCAGTGGATCTGCAGGCTCTCCGTGGCGTTGGGGTGCAGATCGAAGCCGGACTGCTGCAGTGCGTCCTTGGCCGCTGCAACGGCGTCGGCATGGCGGCTGACGCGGCGCTGCTGCCAGCGCAGTGGAGTGAACACGCCCAGCGGAAGCAGGCGCAGGCGCTGGCCGTGCAGGACCAGCGAGACATCCACATGACGCCCGTCCAGGTCGTGGCCATTGGCGCCGAAGATGGCGTCGATCTCATCATGGCGATGCCGATAGCAGCAGCGGAACACGGCGATGCCGAGCCGCCGGACCACGCGCCGGAAGCCGCCCAGCTGTCCCTGGCGGCATTCGAAGCCGCGGGTGACCAGCAGGCGCAGCGAGGACGGCAGCAGTGCCTGCGCATGGAGCAGGCGTTGCAGAACCTCGGCCTCGACGATGACCTGTGACGCGGGCCAGCGTGGGGCAATGCGCAGGCCGTCGATGGTGCCGCGTGACAGTTTCAACATGCGTGAAGCTTCGCACGGCAGTGGGTAGCCGGGTAGTGCCGACCGCTGGCCGGCACCCGGCGCGATGGTCAGAGATCGCGGTACTGGATCTGCGCGGCCAGCACGCGCAGGCCATCGGCGGTGCTGGAGAGGATGCGCTCCTCGCCGATGCCCTTCTGCCGTTGCAGGGTGAAGCCTTCGGCGGCGGGCAGGCGCGCGGCGATGGCATCGATGCGTTGCAGCGCGTTGGGACCGTCGCAGTCGACATGGCCCCAATGGATGCCGTTGTGCTGGATGGTCAGGCGGTAGTGCATGGGCGGGTCTCCGGCAGGTCGTGCAGCCACTGATGGAACATCGCGGTCGCCGCGGCTGCCAGCGGCCCGCCATAGCGACGGGCCTGCGCGCGCAGGTCGATGGGATCGATGCCGGCCGCGGCCAGTTCCAGCGCATGGCCGATCAGCCAGCGCTCGAACTGGCGCGCGTCCAGTTCGGGATGGCATTGCAGGGCGAGGGCGTGGTGGCCGATGGCGAAGGCCTGGTGGCGACAGGCGGGCGTGCTGGCGAGGCGGCGTGCGCCGACCGGCAGTTCGAAGGCTTCGCCATGCCAGTGCAGCACCGGGATGCCCTGCAATGCCTGCAATGGCGAGCGCTGGCCTTCGTCGGTGAGCAGCAGCGGTGCGAAACCAATTTCCTTGCCACCGGTGGGGGCGACGTCGGCGTGCAGTGCGCGCGCCATCAACTGGGCGCCGAGACAGATGCCGAGCGTCGGTCGCTGCTGCTGCAGGCGACGCTGCAGCAGCGCGATGCTGTCGGCGAGGAACGGATAGGCAGCTCCATCGTTGACGCTGATCGGGCCACCCAGCACCACCAGCAGATCGGCATCTTCGGCGGCATCGAGTGCATCCACGCCTGCCTGCAGAACCTGCACCTGCCACCCTTGCGCGAGCAGCAGCGGCTGCAGGGTGCCGAGATCTTCAAACGCTACGTGCTGGAGGGCAACGGCGCGCTTCATGCGGGTGCTCCCGGGGTGGGCCAGTAGAAGCTGTCGGGCGTGGAGCGTGCACCGAAGATCGCTTGGCCGACACGGACGACGGTGGCGCCTTCCTCGATGGCGACTTCAAAATCACCGGACATGCCCATCGACAGCTGCGACAGGTCGAGTCCAGCCGGCGCCGTCTGCTGCAGCTGGTCGCGCAGCTCGCGCAGGCGCACGAAGCAGGCGCGTACGCGTTCTACCTCGGGGGTGAAGATGGCCAGGGTCATCAGGCCACGCACGCGCAGGCGGTCGAAGGCGGGCAGCTGCTGCACGAAGTCGGCCACCGCGGCCGGCTCCAGGCCGTATTTGCTGGGCTCGGCCGAGGTGTTGACCTGTACGAACACATCCAGCGTGCGGTCCTCCAGCAGCAGCCGCTGCTGCAGCGCCTCGGCCACGCGCAGGCTGTCCAGCGCCTGGAACTCGCTGGCGAAGCGTGCGACGTAACGGGCCTTGTTGGTCTGCAGGTGGCCGATGACCGACCAGTGCACGCCCAGGTCGGCCATGGCCTCGGCCTTGCGCTGCGCCTCCTGCACCTTGTTTTCGCCCAGTTCGTGGCAACCGGCGGCTACGGCCATGCGGATGCGTGCTTCATCGACGGTCTTGCTGACCGGCAGCAGGCGCACGCTGGCCGGATCACGACCGGCGCGGGCACAGGCGCTGACGATGCGCTGGCGCACGATGGCCAGGTTGGCGGCGATCTGTTCGACGGACTGGGCGACAGGCCAGTCGGCGGGGGCGAGGGACATGGGGCACCTCCGGTGCGGGGTGGCCAGGGTGGGATACACTGGCACAGGACAAGAGATAGTTTGGCATAGGACAAAATGAAAATCACCGGGAGCAGTGCCGAAGCGATCTTCGACAGCATCCGCGAGGGCATCGGCAGCGGCCATCTGTCAGCGGGCAGCGTGCTGCCTCCGGTTCGGGATCTGGCCGATCAGCTGGGGGTCAACCGCAATACCGTGGCTGCCGCCTACAAGCGGCTGGACGCGGCGGGCCTGGCCAGTACGGCAGGGCGTCGCGGCACCGTGGTGCGCGGCCTGCCGGCGACGATGGCGCGCGAGGGCAGTGCGCCGGGGCTGGCCCTGCATGACCTGGCCGGCGGCAATCCGGATCCGCGCTGCCTGCCCAGCCTGCGCGTGGCCGCGGCGGCCTCGCGCCTGTATGGAGTGGAGACGGTCGATCCACGCATGCAACGCCTGGCACGGGCTTCGCTGGATGCCGATTGCCCGCCGGGCTATGCGCTGGAACTGACCCATGGCGCGGTCGATGGCATCGAGCGTCTGTTGTCGGCGTGGCTGCTGCCGGGGGACCGCATCGCAGTGGAGGATCCCTGTTTCCTGGGCAGCCTCAATGTCCTCGGTGCGGCCGGACACGCGCCGCTGCCGGTGGCGGTGGATGCGCACGGCATGCAGGTGGAATCATTGCGGCAGGCGTTGGATGCAGGTGCACGCGCGGTGCTGCTGACCCCGCGCGCACACAATCCCACCGGTGCCAGCCTGGATGCGAAGCGAGCGCGTGCACTGCGCCAGCTGCTGGCCGGCTATCCGCAGGTGGCGGTGCTGATCGACGATCATTACGCACTGCTCTCGCAACAGGCCTATCACTCGGTGTTGCCGATGGACGGACGGCGTTGGGCGTTGCTGCGTTCGTTGTCCAAGGCGTTGGGCCCGGACCTGCGCGTGGCCTGGCTGGCCTGCGATGAGCAGACCGCGGCGCGCCTGCGTCTGCGGCTGGCGGCGGGCACCGGCTGGGTCAGCCATCTGTTGCAGGATGCGGTCAGTGCGGTGTTGGAGTCGGCGCAGCAACGGGCGAAGGTCGCTGCGGCGGGTGAACGCTACCAGCAGCGGCTGCAGGGTCTGCAGGCGCTGTTGCAGGCGCGTGGGCTGCCCACACCCACGCCGATGGAAGGCTTGAACCTGTGGCTGCCCCTGCCGGCCGACAGCACACCGCAGGTGCTGGCGTTGGCGGCGCGTGGCTGGCATGTGCGTGGGGGGGAAGTCTTTGCCGTGTCTGCACCGGCGCATGGGCTGCGCATCACCTGTGCGGCGCTGGGGGCGGCGCAGCTGCGGCACCTGGCCGATGATCTGGCGGCGGTGTGCGGTTGGTAGAGTCGAGCCATGCTCGACTGCTTCTACCAACGGCAGCCGAGCATGGCTCGGCTCTACAAAGGTGAAGCAAAGTCGAGCATGGCTCGACTCTACAAAAGCAGATCAGGGCGCGGCGCTGGCGCCGGGGCGCACGTAGTAGGACTGGCCGCTGTCGTCGAGGAACACCAGTTCCGGCTTGCCCTGCCAGGAACTCAGCATGGCGCCGGTGTTGTTCTGGTGCTTGACCATCAGGCTGGCGCCGCGGTCCGGGTTGGCCACCACTTTGAAGACTTCGGTGGTGCCGGTCGCATCGTCAAGGGTCAGCAGGGCTTCGCCACCCCGGTCGCTGGTGCCGTAGCCGCCGCGCTCGGAGCCATCGGGGCCGAGCAGGATCAGGCCGGACAGGGCGGTGGCACGCGGCCCCTGCGGGCGGCCCTGGCTGAGGGGATCGGGGACTGGTGCGCCGAGGATCACCCGCGGCTGGCCGCTGGCATCGTGGATGATCAGGCCGCGCGCTTCGATCACGCGTTGCGGTGACTGGCTGCGATGCAGGTTCCAGGCGGTCCAGCCGGACACGAGCAACGCAAGTATGGCGACCACCAGGGTGGTCAGGGTCAGGGCACGCGCCATTGTGTATTCCTTCCTTGGACGTGGCCGACGATAGCGGAATCCGGTCGGTCGTGGCCAGTTCGTTGTGTGACGATGTGTATCGTCAATGGAAGTCGCGGCTGTGGCTGCGCAGTCCCTGCAGCAGTTCGTCCAGGCAGTGCATGCGCTGCACGATCACATGCTGCACGCCATCCACGCGTTCCAGTCGGCCGTCGATCTGCATCAGCTGCGTGTCTACCAGGATGTGGTGCTGGCGGTCGGCCAGATGTCGCCAGACCACGGCGTTGACCATGCCGGTTTCATCTTCCAGGGTAAGGAAGGTGACGCCACTGGCGGTCTGCGGGCGCTGGCGCATGCGTACCAGGCCGGCGATGCGCACGCGCCGGCCATGGCCGTGGTTGGCCAGCTGCGCGGCATCCAGGCAGCCACGGGTTCGCAGCTGCGCGCGCAGGAACGACATCGGATGGCGGCCCAAGGTGGTACCGGTGCTGCGGTAGTCGGCCTGCATGTCTTCCCAGGCACTGGGCAGGGGCAGGGCCACGCGTGCTTCGGCGGTGGCGCGGGCCTGGTCGAACAACGGCAGGCGGTTCTCCACGCCGGAGATATCCCAGCGTGCACGGTGGCGATGGCCGCTGAGGCCGCGCAGGGCGCCGGCATCGGCGAGCAGGCCCTGCTGGCGGCGATCCAGTGCGGTGCGCTGGCAGAGGTCGCCGACGTCGTCGAACGGGCGCCGCGCGCGTTCGCGCATGATGGCCTGCGCGGCCGGTTCGCTGCAGCCATCGACCAGGCGCAGGCCGAGGCGGATTGCCGCCGCGCCTTTGCTGAAGTCCAGCGTGCAGTCCCAGTCGCTGTGGCGCACGTCCACCGGCAGTACCGTGATGCCATGCCGGCGCGCATCCTGCAGCAGCTGGTCGGGGCTGTAGAAGCCCAGCGGCTGGCTGTTGATCAGGCTGGCGGTGAACGCGGCCGGATGATGGCATTTCAGCCAGCAGCTGGCATAGGTGAGCAGGGCGAAGCTGGCGGCGTGGCTTTCCGGAAAACCGTAATCGCCGAAGCCCTTGATCTGCTCGAACAGGTGTTCGCCGTATTCCAGGCTGAAGCCGTTTTCCAACATGCCGGTCAGCAGCTTTTCGCGGTGCGGTTCCAGGCCGCCACGACGCTTCCAGGCGGCCATCGAGCGGCGCAGTGCATCGGCTTCGCCCGCGGTGTAGCCAGCCGCATCCACTGCCAGCTGCATCACCTGTTCCTGGAACAACGGCACACCGAGCGTGCGGGCAAATACGCGCTCCAACCGCGCGGGATAGAGTGGATTGTCCGGATCGTTCAACGCATCCGGCCCTTGTTCGCGCAGGATCCGCCGACGTTCCAGGTAGGGATGGACCATGTCGCCCTGGATCGGGCCGGGGCGCACGATTGCTACCTCGATCACCAGGTCATAGAAATTGCGCGGCTGCATGCGTGGCAGCATCGCCATCTGCGCGCGCGATTCGATCTGGAACACGCCGATGGTGTCGGCGGCGCAGATCATGTCGTAGGTCCTGGCATCTTTGGAGGGAATGGCATCCATCCGCCCTGCATGCAGGCCATGCTGCTGCAGCATCGCCAGGCATTTGCGGATGGCGGTGAGCATGCCCAGCGCCAGGCAGTCGACCTTCATCAGGCCGGTGGCGTCCAGGTCGTCCTTGTCCCACTGGATGACGGTGCGGTCGGCCATCGCCGCGTTTTCCACCGGTACCAGGGTCGACAGCGGGTGTTCGGAAATCACGAAGCCGCCCGGATGCTGCGACAGGTGGCGCGGAAAATCGATCAGCTCGCCGGTCAATGCCAGCAGCCTTCGCATCAACGGTGTTTCCGGATCGAAGCCGCGCTCGCGCAGGGTCTCCGGCAGCGGGATGTTGCCGCCCCAATGATCCATCGCCGCGCCCAGTTCGTTGACCTGGTCCATCGGCAGGCCCAGCGCACGGGCGACATCGCGGATCGCGCTGCGGCCACGGTAGCTGATCGCCACCGCAGTCAACGCGGCACGCTCGCGGCCATAGCGGTTGAACACGTACTGCAGCACTTCCTCGCGGCGCTCGTGCTCGAAGTCGATGTCGATGTCCGGTGGTTCATCACGCTCTGCGGAAATGAAGCGCTCGAACAGCAGATTGCTGCGTGCCGGGTCGATCTCGGTCACGCCCAGTACGAAACACACCGCCGAATTGGCCGCCGAACCGCGCCCCTGGCACAGAATGTTCTTGCTGCGCGCGAAGCCTACGATGTCCTGCACGGTGAGGAAGTAGGACGCGTACTGTTTCTTCGCGATCAGGTCCAGCTCGTGTTCGATCTGCTCACGTTGCGCGGGCTTGATGCCCTTTGGCCAACGCCAGGGAATATTTTTCTCGACCAAGGCGCGCAACCAGCTGTCCGGGTCGTGGCCCTCGGGTACCAGTTCGCGCGGATAGGTGTATTTCAGCTGGTCCAGGGTGAAGTGGCAGCGTTCGGCGATGCGCAGGGTTTCAGCCAGCAGGTCTGGCGGATACAGCTGGGCCAGTGCGGTGCGTGGGCGCAGATGGCGCTCGCCGTTGGCAAACAGCCGCCAGCCGGCTTCGGCCACGCTGCAGCGGTGGCGGATCGCGGTCAGCGTGTCCTGCAGGGCGCGGCGTCGGCGCACGTGCATGTGCACGTCGCCACTGGCGACCAGCGGCAACTGGTGGCGTTCGCCGAAAGCCTGCAGCTGCTGCAGCCGGCGCGTGTCATCGTGTTCGTGATGCAGCTCCACCGCCAGCCACAGGCGCTGCGGAAAACAACGGCGCAGCAGTTCCAGTTCGGTGGCTGCCGGTTGCCGGTCCAGCCACAGGCACAGCAGGCCCTCGGGGAGTCCATGCAGATCCTCGCGCAGGCAGCGGTATTCGCCCTTGGCTGCCCGCCGGCGGCAGGTGGTGATCAGCTGGCACAGCCCGGCATAGGCCGCCTGGTCGGTGCACAGCAGGGCCAGCTTCGGCCCGTCTTCAACCTGGAATTCGGCGCCGACGATCAGCGCCACGCCATGCGTCTTCGCCGCCTGCCAGGCACGCACGATGCCGGCCAGTGAGCATTCGTCGGTGATCGCTAACGCGCGATAGCCCTGGCCGGCGGCGCGTGCGAACAGCTCCTCGGCGGTGGACGCGCCGCGCTGGAAGCTGAAGGCCGACAGGCAATGCAGCTCGGCGTACCCGGGCAGGTCGGTGTGCATGGGGCTCAACCGAACCAGCCGTGCAGCATCCACGGTGCATGCGGATCATTGCGCGTGCGGAAGGCCCAACCACGCTGGCCCTGCGCGGTTTCCACCACGTAATAGTCGCGGCGCGCATCGGCCTGGTCCCACCAGCCCGATTCGATCCGCTCCGGCCCGGCGACGATGCGCAGGCGCGGATCGCGCAGCGGCTGCGGCGTATCCAGCAGCCAGCCGGGGCGCAGCGGCCACCAGGCGGGTGGCTTGGCCGGCGGTTGGGTGCCGCTGGCACGTTCAGGGCGGTGGTCGGCCTGCACCGCCAGCGGCTGCACGGCGTCATCGCCCAGCCGTGCACGCAGGCGCTCGCGCAGCTGGGTCCATGGCATCGCCTGCGCTGGACGCGTGTCGAACAGATCGCGTGCGGCCGGCACGAACGGCGGCAGCTGCTCGGCCTGCAGGCGCAGCGCACGGCTGCCGGCGGGCAGGGCGAAGGCTTCCATGCGGTTGCGCGCGATCTCGAACAGCAGCGCCGCATCGCGTTCGGGGGCCAGCAGGCCGATGGTCAGCACGCTGGCCGGCAGCAGGTCGTGTTCGAAATGCAGGTCGAAACGCTGCACGCCGCCATCGCGCGAACACAGGAACGCGGCCAGGTCCAGCAGCAGGCGCCGCAGCGGGAACAGCAGGGCCTGGCTGGATTCGATCTCGTATTCGAATTCGATGCGCGCATCGAACCGGTCCGGCGGCTGGTAATAGCGCAACGGCGCGTTGCCCAAGCCGCGCACGGCATCCAGCTGCTGCAGCACCTCGGGGGCGAAGCGGCGGGCCAGGCTTTCGCGTGGCAGGTCGAAGGCCGCGCCCAACGTGCGCAGGCCGGAGCGTGCCAGCACGGTCACCGCATCAACGGGCAGGCCACTGCGCGTCAGCGGCAGCTGCGCCAGTGCGGCGGGCAACTGTTGCGCATCGATACCCAGGCCATCGTGCACATTGGCCAGCACGCGCGCGGCATGCGGGTTGGGGGCGGCGACCAGGCGATGGCGGAAGCCGAGGTCGTGCAGGCCGTTGCGCAGGCGTTGTTCGATCGTCAGCCAATCGCCGAACAGGGCACGGCTGGCACCGATTTCCAGCACCAGCGCATGCGGAAAATCGAGGCTGACCAGCGAGCTGGTGGCATACAGCCAGCTGGCCAGCAACTGCCGGGTGTGCTGTTCGGCGCTGGGATCGTAGTCATGCAGCTGCAGGTCCTGCACCAGCACCTGCGCGGCCGACAGCAGCATGCCCGGGCGCAGCCCCGCTGCCCGCGCGGCAGGGCTGACCGCACGCAGCACACGACGCTGCGCCGGCCCCTGCAGCAGCACCAGCGGCCGCTGCGGATCGGGCTGCAGGCGCAGCACGCTGTCCAGCGCCAGCTGCGGCAACAACAGGCAGGCCCAGTGCATGGTGCGGCCTCAGTGGGCGATGGCCAGCGGCAACGGCTGCGCCGGTGGCAGCCCGCCGCGGCACTTCAACACCCGCACCTGGCCGTGGTCGAGCTGCAGGCGCAGGCTGGCCGGGGAGGGGTTGCGGGCGGCGCGTGCCTCGCGGAACACGAAACCCAAGCACTGGCCGCTGTCGGCAGCAACCTGCAGGCGACGCAGGGCGCGATCGTCGGCCTGCTGCGGCCAACACAGCACGGCGGCGCAGGCAGCAGAGCGCAGGCACTGCTCGGTCGCCCACAGGGCCTGCTTTGGTGCGGCGTGGATGATCTGCAGCTGGGCCAGGTCGAGCCCGGCGGCGGCCCATGCGGGGGCATGCGGGTGGTAGGGCGGGGCGACCAGCACGATCGGCCGTTCGCGCTGGCTCAGCTTTGCCAGCGCCGGCCAGACCAGGGCCAGTTCGCCGACCCCGGGTGCGGCCTGCAGCACTTCACACAGCCCGCTGGCCGGCCAGCCACCGCCGGGCAGGCGCGCGTCCAGCGCCGGGTGGCCACTGGCCAGATGGTCGCTGGCCTGCCCCTGGCGTGCCGGCCCGCGCCAGACCTGGCGGCCATCCAGCAGGCGGTCGAGGGCGACGACGGCGCCCATCAGCCGGTCCTCCGAGGGAGGCGCCGGGCTGGCGGGAAGCGACAGAAGTGAGCGGAAACGGCAGGCATGGAGCGAGTATCGACAGGCCGGTATCAGGGGCTGAGACCGGACATGCTACTCGGCTTATGAGTAATATTACTAATGAAATCGGAGGGTGGGGTTTCAGCTTGCTGAAGGAGGTAAAGCATCCACGCATGGCGTGGATCTACCGGGAAGTGGCTGGCTTGGCCGCAGTAGATCCACGCCATGCGCGGATGGGGAAAAGGCGGTGCCGACCAAGGCCGGCACCCACCGTGGTTTGCCGGGCCTTCGAACAGTAGATCCACGCCATGCGTGGATGGGGAAAAGGCGGTGCCGACCAAGGCCGGCATCCACCGTGGTTTGCCGGGCCTTCAAACAGTAGATCCACGCCATGCGTGGATGGGGAAAGGCGGTGCCGACCAAGGCCGGCACCCACCGTGGTTTGCCGGGCCTTCGAACAGTAGATCCACGCCATGCGTGGATGGACGACGCGAGGTGTTGCGCCGTTTGTTCAAGCCGACAGTCTGTACGCCCCGCCAACATGCAGGCCCCTCACTTCCCGGGTTGCCCATGAAGCACTGGATGCTCCGCCTGTATGCCCCGTTGTTCCTGCTGGGTTTTGTTGCCGCCGCCATCGGCTGGGTCGGTCACCATCACGCTGACCCGCTGTGGCTGCTTGCCCTGCTGGCTGTCGCCATCGCGGTGTCGTTCGCTGCCGAGCGGATGTGGCCATACGACCCGGCGTTCAACCACGACCATGGCGACCGCCTGCGCGACGTCCTGCATGCGCTGGTCAATGAAAGCCTGAACCTGCTGTCGATCGCCACGGTGCCGCTGCTGGCGGCGATCGTGCCCTGGCACATCTGGCCGATGCAGTGGCCATTCGCGCTGCAGGTGCTGGTGGCGATCATCGCGGCTGACCTTGGCATCACCCTGGTCCACTACGCCAGCCATCGCATCGGCTGGTTGTGGCGGCTGCATGCGGTGCATCACAGCGTGACCCGCATGTACGGTTTCAATGGATTGATGAAACACCCGCTGCACCAGGCCGCCGAAGCAGTGGGCGGCGTATTGCCGCTGCTGTTGCTGGGAATGCCGATGCCGGTGGCCGCAGTGCTGGCGTTTGCCATTGCGATCCAGTTGCTGTTGCAGCATTCCAACGTGGACATGCGACCGGGTGTGCTGGGCAGGGTGATGGCATGGGCGCCGCTGCATCGCTTCCACCACATCCGCTATGGCACTGCGGGCGACGTCAATTTCGGCTTGTTCCTGACCGTGTGGGACCACCTGCTGGGGACGGCGTTCGATGCGCCCGGCTATCGGCTGGGGCAGCGTGATCTGGGCATCGGCAGCCAGCCGGACTATCCGCAGGCGTATTCCGCGCAACTGCTGGCGCCGTTCCGCGAGCTGCCGCATGGCGATGTGCCGGAGCTTCCGGAAGGTCTGCGCAGGCGCGGTTGATCGGGGCGTCAGGCCGCGTGCAGCTGCAGGCCCTGCAGTTGCGCGGCGCCGATGCCGAACATGCGGCGCAGGCTGCGCGAGAGGTGGGGCAGGTCGGCGAAACCGGCGGCATGCGCGCTGTCGGTCAGGCTGTGCCCGCGCAGATGATGCGCCAGTGCGCTGCGCAGCCGTTGCCACAGCACCCAGCCGCGCAGGGTCACGGCCAGTTCGGACTGGAAGCGCCGATGCAGCTGGCTGGTCGACAGATGCGCGGCCTCGGCGATATCGGCGGCGGGCACCGGACCGGGCAGGTGCTGGGTGATGCGGGCCAGCGCCGCCTGCACGCGACGGTCCAGGGGTTGCGGGCGGCTCAGCCGTGGCAGCCACTTGTGCAGTTGCGCGGCATTGCCTGGCAACGACTGGAGATGCTGCTGGATCTGTTCGAGGTCGGCATGCGCCGGTTCGAGGAACACCGTGCAGCCGTCAATGGGAGCCGACAGGATCGCGTGTGGCTGGAAGGAGGGCAGCCATAACCGCTGGCCCTGCTGCCGCACGCCATCGATCTCGACCTGCCAGGGCGCGCCTTCGCTCAGCAGCAGTTGATGGGCGTAGTGCGCATGCGCAGCGCTGTCACCGGCGTGGCCGTGCAGCACGGCAACGTGTGCATCCAGCAGCAGGGTGCCATTCCAGGGCAGAGCGGGGGAGGACATGGTGGGATTGTAGATCCACGCCATGCGTGGATAGCGGTCATGGTGCCGCACGGCTTCGGGTGCAAGGCATCCACGCATGGCGTGGATCTACTGAGGTGGGGCGCGCCACCTCAGCGCCCCTGCGGGTCCGGCCGATGGTGCACGTACTCGACCACGGTGCCATCGGGATGCACCGCATTGAACGCCGCACCGGTGGGCACCACCTGCAGCGGGAAGATGATTTCGGCGCCAGCGGCCACCAGTCTGTCGTGATACGGACGGACGTCGTCGACCAGCAACGTGCCCGTGGTCGACGTGAAGGGCGCCAGCGCCTCGTCGCAGCCTTCGATCAGCAGGAACGCACCGACCATCGCCAGCCGCAGGCCCGCCTCGGGAAACGGAAAGCCGGCATCGGCGACCACACCCTGCAGCTGCTCGTAGAAGGCCACGCTGCGTTCCAGCTCGCCGGGGGCGACGAATACCCGGATCAGCACGCGCGGGCTGCGCTGGCTGGAGGTGTCACAGCGGTCGCGCCAGAGATGGTCGAAGTCGCGATGTACGGTCATGGGCTCGATTCGTCGCCGGGGAGATCCATTATCGGCAGCCTCGCGCGGCCCGCTGATGACCGCCGGTGATGGGCTGATAACCATCGTGCAGGTGGCGCCTGTGACTTAGGTCCTGTTGACAGCGATGAACGCCCTCGCACACTCTTCACATGATGGGTCGCCCTGCGCGGCCCGGACAGGCAGGTTGTCACGCACGGGAGGAGGGTCCCGCGCGCAGACCGGTCCGTCCTCTGGCCTGCAAGGCGTTGCCCGGCAACGCATGCGCGGCATGACGCTGCACCCTTCGGCGGCACTTTCCCTGGACCGATTGCCTTGGCAACGGAATTACGCCCGCCGATGAAAACGTTTACAAAGCCGCTCGCCCTGTCCCTGGCCCTGTCTGCCGCACTGGCCACCCCGGCCTGGGCCGACTCCGCCGCCTTCACCGTGCTGACCCTGGAGCAGGCGCCGACAGCGGACGCGATGCCGGCCCTGGCTGCACAGTTGAAGACCCTGCAGGTGGACGCGGTCAGCGTTCGCCAGGTGCAGCGCGGCATCGGCCAGGTCGATCCGCTGCAGTTGCTGGCCGATGGCCTGGGCTACCAGTACCGCTTCATCGCCGCCGGCAAGGATGATGGCCAGACCCAGCACGGCCAGGCCGTGTTGACCCGGCTGCCGATCGCCGCCGAATCCGGCCCGGACCAGCCGGGCCTGAACTATCTGCGTCTGGATGACGGCCGCCATGCGGTGGCGGTCTACACCGACGCAGGCGCCGGTGCCACGCAATTGCCGGCGTTGGTGTCGCGTTCGCGGCTCGGCGCGCCGGCGGTGCTGCTTGGTGCGGTAGCCGGTGAATCGGCCAAGGCCGCCGGCTTCGACCCGGCACGCGTGGCCCTGGAAGCCGATGCCAGCTATTTCAGCGATGGTTTCCAGGCTGCCAGCAGTGCGCCGTTCAAGGTGGAAGGCAGCACGCTGCGCGCGACCCTGCTGACCTTGGCGTATGCCGCCGACAAGGGCGGCGAGCAGCCGTGGATGGATACCACCCTCACCGCTGATGCGCGCGCTGCGCTGCTGCTGAAGGCGATGACCGAGGACGAGAAGTTCCAGATGCTGCACAGCTACTTCGGGCTGGGCAAGGATGGCGGCAAGCTGCCGGAAGGTGCGGTGGGTTCGGCCGGTTTCGTACCGGGCGTGGCGCGTTTGGGCATTCCGTCGCAGCAGTCGGCCGACGCCGGCGTGGGCGTGACCAATCCGGGTGGCATCCGCCCGGGTGATTTCGCCACGGCGATGCCGTCGGGCCCGTCCACGGCGTCCACCTGGAACCGGGGTGTTGCCTTTGCCGGCGGCGCGACGATGGGTCGCGAAGCCTGGCAGCAGCGCTTCAACATCCTGCTGTCCGGCAGCGTGAACCTGCAGCGTGACCCGCGCAACGGCCGCAACTTCGAATACGCCGGTGAAGATCCGCTGCTGGCCGGTTCGATGGTCGGCGCGGTGATCCAGGGCGTGCAGAGCCAGCACGTCATTTCGTCGATGAAGCACTTCGCGCTGAACGACATGGAGACCCGCCGCAACTTCCACGACGTGCGCATCGGCGAACAGGCGATGCACGAGTCGGACCTGCTGGCGTTCGAAATCGCGCTGGAAGCCGGTCGTCCGGGCGTGGCGATGTGTTCCTACAACAAGATCAATGGCACCTACGGCTGCGAGAACGGCTACCTGATGAACCAGGTGCTGAAGCAGGAGTGGAAATTCCCCGGTTTCGTGATGTCCGACTGGGGCGGCGTGCACAGCGGTTCGAAGGCGGCGCTGGCCGGCCTGGACCAGCAGTCGGCTGGTGAAGTGTTCGATGCGGCGGTGTTCTTCGATGAGCCGTTGCGTCTGGCCGTGCACGGCGGCGTGGTGCCGCAGGCGCGCCTGAACGACATGGTGGCGCGCATCCTGCGCACGATGTTCCTGCACGGCAACTTCGACAATCCGCCGCAGCACCAGAAGGTCGACGCAGAGGCCGGTTTCGCCGTGGCCCAGCGCACGGTGGAAGAAGGCAGCGTGCTGCTGCGCAATGAAGGCAGCCTGCTGCCGCTGGCCGACAGCGCCAAGCGCATCGTCATCATCGGTGGCCATGCCGACAAGGGCGTCATCGGTGGCGGTGGTTCGTCGATGGTGGGTGTCACGGCCAAGGGCACCAATGCGGTGCCGGGCGTGCTGCCGACCACCTGGCCGGGCCCGGTGATCTTCCATCCGTCCTCGCCGCTGGAATCGCTGCGTGCCGCACGTCCGGATGCCACCATCACCTATGTGGACGGCGCCAATGCTGCCGCTGCGGCCAAGGCTGCTGCACAGGCGGATGTGGCCATCGTGTTCGCTACCCAGTGGGCCGCCGAATCGGTGGACCTGCCGGACATGCAGTTGCCGGACAACCAGGACGCGCTGATTTCAGCGGTGGCCAAGGCCAACCCGAAGACCGTGCTGGTGCTGGAGACCAATGGCCCGGTGCGCACGCCGTGGCTGGCACAGGTGCCGGCGGTGCTGCAGGCCTGGTACCCGGGCATCCGCGGCGGTGAAGGCATTGCCGCCCTGCTGACCGGCCAGGCCAATCCGTCCGGTCGCCTGCCGGTGACCTGGGTGGTGGACGAATCGCAGCTTCCGCGTCCGCACATCGATGGCCTCGGCTTCAAGCCGGCCAAGCCGTTCGGCGATGTGTTCGATTTCGATATCGAAGGCGCCAACGTCGGCTACAAGTGGATGGCGGCCAAGGGCCTGACCCCGACCTTCGCGTTCGGTCACGGCCTGTCCTACACCTCGTTCGCCTATGAAAACCTGAAGGTGAGCGTGGAAGGTTCGCGCTTGGTCGCCAGCGTCGACATCCGCAACACCGGCAAGCGCGCGGGTGCAGATGTCGCCCAGCTGTACCTGAAGCTGCCGGCCGGCAGCACCACGCCGATCCGCCTGATCGGCTACGACAAGGTCGAGCTGCAGCCGGGCGAACAGCGCCGTATCCGCATCGAAGCCGAGCCGAAGACCCTGGCCCATTACGATGCACAGGCCCGCCAGTGGAAGATCGATGGCGGCACCTACCAGGTGCAGCTGTCGCGCAATGCTGCCGAGCCGCTGCAGAGCGTGGACGTGCAGCTGGTGGAGCAGGTGCTGCGCTGATACGGCGCGGTCCTGATGCATGAAGACACGGCCCCGCAAGGGGCCGTGTTGGTTTGTGGTGTTGCCGCTGCGCTCGCCGGCCATGCCCGGCGGGCGAGGGATTCAGCCGGCGTCGTCACCAAACCACACGCGCAGGAAATCGATCAGCTGCCGCACCTTCGGCGAGGGCTGGTTGCTGTGCGGGTATACCGCGTACACGCTCTGCTGCGGGAAGCGGTGCTGGCGCAACACCGGCCGCAGGCGGTCGTGGGCGAGGTCGTCCTCGATCAGCCAGCGTGGCAGCACGGTGACGCCTGCACCGGCCACGGCGAACGCGCGCAGGCTGCTGGCCCCATCCACGCGTACCACCGCGTTGCCCGGGTTGGTGGCGAACAGGGCATCGCTGCCATCCGCTGCGACCACCGGCACATCGGCCAGGCGCGGATAGCCGAGGCGGGGCAGGGTGCCCAACTGTACGGGGTCATCGACAGCATCGGCGGATGGCAGGCGAGCCAGCAAAGCGGGCGCGGCGACTGCACACAACGGATGCCGCTCCAGCTCGCTGGCATGCAGTCCCGAGTCCGGCAGGCGGCCGAGACGGATCGCCAGGTCGAAGCGTTCGGGAATCAGGTCGGCCGGTGCCGGCGAGGTCGATAGATGCAGCACCAGCGCTGGATGCTGCGTGCGGAAGGCTTCCAGCGCCGGAATCAGCCGCAGCTGCGCGTACTCCGGGGTGGTGGTCAGGCGCAGCATGCCCTGCAGCTGATGCTGGTCGCGACGCGCGGCATCGATCGCGGCCTGCGCAGCATCCAGTGCCTGCACGCAGTGCTGCAGGAACTGTTCGCCGGCCTCGGTCAGCGCAAGGTGGCGGGTGCTGCGCAGCAGCAGGGTTACCCCGAGTTCCTGCTCCAATCGCTTCAGGTTGAAGCTGACCACGGCGCGGCTCAGGCCCAGGCGCTCGGCAGCGGCGGTCAGGCTGCCCGCCTCGACCACGGCGCGGAAGATATCGAAGCGATCGAGGCTGACCATGGCGATTGATTGTCAAAGCAGGTTTGACAGTGTTGCAGCTGTTGTCGTGTTTTTCCAACAAGGCCCGGACGGCATGCTGGTCGCTTCCCTGCTGGAGCGCCGCCAATGCCGTCCCCCCGCCTGCGCCATGAGGCGATCTTCCTGCTGGTGTTCGCCCTGGACCTGGTCAACATGTTCATCGCCACGGTGGCCTACCCGGCGCTGGCGGCCGAGCTGCATGCGGACATCGGCACCCTGGCCTGGGTGGGCACCGCCTACATGCTGGGCCTGAGCGTGGTGATTCCGCTGGCGCCGTGGTTGGCCGCGCGCTGCGGTGAGCGTCGCCTGTTGTTGCTTGCCTTGTTGCTGTTCACGGCGGCCGCGGGCCTGGCCGGCGCCGCGCCGTCCATCGGCTGGCTGCTGGGCTGGCGATTGCTGCAGGGGCTGGCCGGTGGCCTGCTGATTCCGGTGGCGCAGGCGGCGGCGTACCGGCAGTGCACGCCTGAACAACGCGGTGCGCTGACCCGGCGCATCCTGCTGGTGGCGTTGCTGGTGCCGGCACTGGCGCCTGCACTCGGCGGCCTGCTGGTGCAGTGGCTGTCCTGGCGCGGCGTGCTGTGGGCCAGCCTGCCGCTGGCGGTGCTGGCGATCGCCCTGGTACTGGCGTGGATGCCAGCCGATGGCCGGCGCAGTGCGCCACGCCTGCAGGGCTATGCACTGGCCACCGCGATGTCTGCGCTGGGCGCGTTGCTGCTGGCGCTGACCTGGCTGGGTGAGCCCGGCCATCGCTTCGCCGGTGCAGGGTTGCTGCTGCTGGCGACAGTGCTGGCTGTCGCTCATCTACGCCATGCGCGCCGGCAGCCGCAGCCGCTGCTGCGCTGGTCGCTGCTGTCCCATCGAGGCCTGCGCATGGCGATGCTGGTCTATCTGGCGGTGCCGGGTGTGTTCATCGGCAGCCAGCTGGCCAGCACCCTGCAGTTGAACCACGCCGGTTACAGCGCTGCGCAGATCGGCGCCCTGATGCTGCCGTGGGCGCTGGCCTCGGCACTGGCGATCACCGGCAGCCGGCGATTGCTGGCGTGCGTCGGGCCGGGCACGGTACTGCGGCTGGGCATGGTCCTGCAGGCCAGCGGTCTGCTGCTGATGGCGCTGCAATCACAGCCACCGTTCGTGCTGCCCGCCATGCTGTTCGCCTTGATGGGTGCGGGTGGCAGCCTGTGCAGCAGCACCGCGCAGACGCTGGCATTCCATGGTGTGGACGCCGAGGCACTGGGCGATGCCAGTGCGCTGTGGAACCTCAACCGCCAGCTCAGCTTCTGCCTGGGTACCGCCGCCATCGCGCTGCTGCTGGCCTTGGCCATGCAGTGGTGGCCGGCGCATGCCACCGGCGTGGCGCTGGGACTGGCCGCCGTACTCACCCTGTTGCCGATGGCGCTGCTGCACCGCGCGCAGCTGCATTCCCTTTCCACGACCGAGACCGCTTGATGGACATGACCGCCGAACACGAAATCCACCTTCTGCACGACAAGCTGCAGGCCTGGTTCCGCGCGGAGATCGCGGCCGATGCACTGGACGATCTGATGGCGCATTTCTGCGCGGACTTCAGCATGGTCGGCATTGCCGGACGCAGGTTGGACCGCAGTGCAGTGCAGGCGCTGTTCGCGGGTAGCCACGGTGCACGACCTGGGCTGCAGATCGCCATCGAGGCTGTGCAGGCGATGGAAGCGCCGATGCCGCTGGCGCTGCTGCGCTATCGCGAGGGACATGCCGTAGGCGCGGGCGAACCCACATGGCGGGAATCGCTGGCGGTGCTGCGGCAGGAAGACGGGCGCTGGCGCTGGCTGGCGTTGCATGAAGTGCCGGTGACGTGATGGATCCGCCGGGCATGGCCCGGCGCTATCGTGGTTGTCCGCGAACGGGTAGCGCTGGGCCATGCCCGGCGAACGCAGCGGCAGCGGCCCGCACATGTGCCATCAGTCCTGCCTGTAAACGCCGCAGAATGCAAAGCAGGCACGCGCTTTGCCGGGGGCTACGGGAGTAGGCTGGAACCTTTCCTGCCGGGAGGTGATGTCCATGCGTGTGCGTGCCGTTGCTGTTGCCGTAGCCCTGAGCCTGTCCAGCGCCGTGCTGGCCGCCGACACGCCGCCGATGACCCCGGATATCAGCGGAAAACCCTTCGTCGCTCCCGATGTGGGCCGCGACTACGACAAGCGCGTGGTGATGGTGCCGATGCGCGATGGCACCAAGCTGTATACGGTGATCGTGGTGCCCAAGGGCGCTCACAATGCGCCGATCCTGCTGACCCGCACACCGTACGACGCCGCCGGCCGCGCCAGCCGCAGTGATTCTCCGCGCATGCGCGATCTGCTGCCGCAGGGCGATGAAGTGTTCGTCGATGGCGGCTACATCCGCGTGTTCCAGGATATCCGTGGCAAGTACGGCTCCGAAGGCGATTACGTGATGACCCGGCCGCTGCGCGGGCCGCTGAACGGTACCAAGGTCGATCATTCCACCGATGCGTGGGACACCATCGATTGGCTGGTCAAGCATGTGCCGGAAACCAACGGCAAGGTTGGCATGCTCGGTTCATCGTATGAAGGCTTCACCGTGGTGATGGCACTGACCGATCCACACCCGGCACTGAAGGTGGCCGCGCCGCAGAGCCCGATGGTCGATGGCTGGATGGGTGACGACTGGCTCAACTACGGCGCCTTCCGCCAGGTCAATTTCAACTACTTCGCCATGCAGACCGAGAAGCGCGGCAAGGGCACGCCACTGCCGTCGCTGGGCTACGACGATTACAGCACCTTCCTGCGCATCGGCTCGGCCGGTGACTACGCCCGCTTTACCGGCGTGGACCAGCTGACCTGGTGGAAGAAGCTGGTACAGCACCCCGCATACGATGCGTTCTGGCAGGGCCAGGCGCTGGATGCGGTGATGGCGAAGACGCCGCTGAAGGTGCCGACCATGTGGCTGCAGGGCCTGTGGGACCAGGAGGACATGTGGGGCGCCAACCATGCCTACCAGGCGATGGAAGGACGCGATACCGGCAACACCCACAACTACCTGGTGATGGGGCCGTGGCGGCACAGCCAGGTGAACTATGACGGCAGCCAGCTGGGGGCGCTGAAGTTCGACGGCGATACCGCGCTGCAGTTCCGCCGCGACGTGCTCAAGCCGTTCTTCGACCAGTACCTGGTGGACGGCGCGCCCAAGGCCGATACGCCACCGGTGCTGGTCTACAACACCGGTGAAAACCACTGGGACCGCCTGCAGGGCTGGCCGCGCAGCTGCGAGAAGGCGTGCGCGGCAAACAGCAAGCCGCTGTACCTGCGTGCCGGTGGCAAGCTGGCGTTCCAGGCACCGGCGGCGGGCGAGGGCGACTTCGAGGAATACGTGTCCGACCCGTCCAAGCCGGTGCCGTTCGCGCCGCGCCCGGTGCGCTTCGGCGACCGCGACATGTGGACCACCTGGCTGGTCAAGGACCAGCGCTTCGTCGATGGCCGGCCTGACGTGCTGACCTTCATCACCGAGCCGTTGACCGCACCGCTGCGCATCGGTGGCACGCCGGTGGTGAACCTGCAGGCATCCACCAGTGGCACCGACAGCGATTGGGTGGTGAAGCTGATCGACGTCTATCCGGACCAGGAAGCATCGACGCCGGAGATGGGCGGCTATGAGCTGCCGGTGTCACTGGCGATCTTCCGTGGCCGTTACCGCGAGAGCTTCAGCGATCCCAAGGCGCTGGCGGCCAACCAGGTGCTGCCGTACCGCTTCGACCTGCCCAATGCCAACCACACCTTCCAGAAGGGCCATCGGGTGATGGTGCAGGTGCAGTCCAGCCTGTTCCCGCTGTACGACCGCAATCCGCAGAGCTACGTGCCGAACATCTACCTGGCCAAGCCGGGTGATTACCAGAAGGCTACGCAGCGGGTATGGCACAGCGCCGCGCAGGCCAGCTACATCGAGCTGCCGGTGTATTGAGGCGGAGGAGATGACGCCGGGCCATGCCCGGTGATACCTGGGGGGGCGCGTGTGTCGGTAGCGCCGCGCCATGCCCGGCGGCGCGTGGTAGTGCCGGCCGCTGGCCGGCATCCTCGATGACGCGAAAGCGTGTCGACCGAGGTCGACACCTACCAGAGCAGATGGGCTTCAGCCGACCTTCGAAGGGCCGG
Organism: Stenotrophomonas sp. 82F1; assembly: GCF_056861525.1. NCBI lineage: Bacteria > Pseudomonadati > Pseudomonadota > Gammaproteobacteria > Lysobacterales > Lysobacteraceae > Stenotrophomonas > Stenotrophomonas sp. 82F1. The sequence continues at coordinate 25,622 of NZ_JBSPUD010000003.1, read as the reverse complement.
TGCGCCAGCGGCTGGGCACCAGCCCGAAGCGCTTGCGGAATGCTGCGGCGAAGTTGCTGGGATGACGATAGCCGGTTTCCGCCGCCGCCCGCTCCACGCTCCAGCCGGATTCACGAAGGCCCTGCTCGGCGTGACGCATGCGCTGTTCGTGCAGGTAGTCGAATACCGAGCAGCCATACACCTGGACGAAGTGACGGCGCAGCGCGCTGGGGCTCATGCAGGCCAGCTGGGCCAGCTCGACCAGGCTGTGCGCGTGACCGGGCTCGTCGTGCAGGAAAGCCCGCACGCGTTCAAGTCGGCTGCGCTGGCCGCTGCGCAGCATGCGTGCGCCTTCAACCTGCAGATCATCGGCCTGCAGGCCCACGGTCAGCAGCTGCAGCGCCACGCCTTCGCGCCAGAGTGCATCCAGATCGTCCTGCCAAGGGCTTTCGAACAACTGCGCGAGGGTCGGCAGCATCGCGTGCGGGATGGCCCAGTGGCGGCATTCCAGCGACGCACGCAGTGCCTGTTGCAACGGTGGTTGCTGGAATACGTCCGGGTCCATGTCGGCTGGCACCAGCAGGCTGACGCCGCGCAGGCGCGTGTTGCCGGGATGCATGCCCACCGTCGCCATATGGTCGCGGTGGCTGGTGCTGACCGCCGTGCCGGCGCGCAGGGTAAAGCCACTGCGCTGCGGGACCTGCACATCGACCTGGCCCTGCAGCATCAGCCGGATGACCAGACCCGGCCGCTCATGCGCGGTGGCGGTGTAAGCGAAGCGATTGTGCACGTCGGACGCGATCAGGCTCATGCCGCCGCGCAGGGTCTGCTCGTGCAGGTCACCGTGGCCGGCCCACTGTTCTTCGCGCAGGTGGCGGGGATCGGCGCGGTAGTCATAGCCATGGCGCTGGCCAAAGCGGCGGAAATCGGCAAACGTGAAATATCGGGACATCGCTCGGCGCTCAACAATAAAAGACGGGTGCCGGCGACGGTGTGCCCGCACGTTCCATCGTGCACCTGCAGCGCGGATCGGTCCTGCGCTTTCAGAGGTAGAAATAGATTCCCGTCATTTTCTCCAATGCCAGCCCGAATGCGATATCCAACGGGTCAATCGATTGGCATTTACGGCCAAGTTGAAGGTCGCGCAGCAGTGCGCGTGCGTATTGCAACTGCTCGGGGTGGGTGATCGCTTGGTCTTCGTAGCGGTCAAAGAGCAGACCGAGCCGGGTATTGAGGGTGGTGAGGAAGCCGCTGTCGAACAGAAGATCGACCGTGGAATCGCTGAGCATCACCTCGTACAGGTCGCCAGGCAGGCAGGAATCGGTGTCCAGCCGCCGTTCGGCATCGGCAGTAAGCGGAACGCAGGCTGTACGCATGGAAGTTTCTTTGCCGGGGATGCGCGCAAGTATCCCCCATGCAGCGCTTTCGTCACGAAGAAGGGCGTAGTGTCTGTGGGGTCGGACGTTTCTGTCCGCATCGATTCCCAACGCATGGAGACCACAGATGATTGATTACCAGCTCAACGGAAAAACCGCGATCGTGACCGGCGGTGTTTCCGGTATCGGCCTGGCGGTAGCGGAGACGCTCGCCGCATCGGGTGCGCGTATTTCGGTATGGGACCTGAAGCAGGAAGCGGTGGATGCAACAGTAGACGCGCTGCGCAGCCAGGGTGCCGAGGCCATCGGCATCGCGCTGGATGTCACCGACGAGGCTGCGGTGGAAGCGGCGGTGCAGCGCACGGTGAAGGAACTGGGCGGCGTGCACATCGCAGTGAACAATGCGGGCATTGGCGGGCCTGCGGCCAGCAGTGGCGACTACCCGATCGATGGCTGGAAACGCGTGGTGGATGTGAACCTGACCAGCGTGTTCCTGTGCCAGCGGGCGCAGATCCAGGCGATGCGTGCGGCGGGCAGTGGTGGCAGCATCATCAACATGGCCTCCATTCTGGGCCAGGTGGGCTATGCCGGCTCGACCGCCTACGCGGCCGCCAAACATGGTGTGGTCGGCCTGACCCAGACGGCTGCATGGGAGCATGCCGCCGATGGCATCCGCATCAATGCGGTGGGCCCGGGCTTCATCAACACGCCGTTGCTTGAAAAGATGGACGCCAAGGTGCGCGCAACGCTGGAAGGGCGGCATGCGCTCAAGCGCTTGGGAACACCGCAGGAAGTGGCCGCGCTGGTGGCCTGGCTGGCCAGCGACGATGCCTCGTTCGCGACGGGTGCGTACTACGCCATCGATGGTGGCTATCTGGCGCAGTAACCGGGTGCAACCGGGGTACGCATGGCGGTGATCAACCGGTCGACGCCATGCCTGGATGAATCCGCGCGGTGAAGAGGGCGTGCCATCGCCTTCACCGCCGTCCCACGGCCGCCGCGCAACGCTCCGGGAAACTTCCGGAGCCTCTTTATGGAACTCACCCAGGACATGTCCATTCTGCTGCGCGTGGCCGCTGCCATGGTCTTTGGCGGCGTGCTGGGCGTAGAGCGCGAGATGGGCAAGCACGCTGCCGGCCTGCGCACGCACATGCTGATCGCCGGTGCTGCTGCGCTGATCGTCGGGCTCGGTGACTCGGTGGCCGAACACTTCCAGCAGGAGCGCTACCGCGATCTGCTGCAGGTCGACCCGGTGCGCTTGATCGAAGCGGTGGTGGCCTGCGTCGGTTTCGTCGCCGCCGGCACCATCCTGCGTGGCAATCGCGAGGACCAGGTCAGCGGGCTCACCACGGCCAGCTCCTTGATCATGGCGGCGGCCATCGGCATTGCCGTGGGCATCGGCAAGTACGTGATCGCACTCGGTGTCAGCGTGCTGTGCGTGCTGGTGCTCGCGCTGATCCGACGGGTGGAGAAGAAGCTGTAATCCAAAAAATGGTACTACCAATAATTCCGTATAGCCCTATGGTCTAATAGGCTCTTCGCAGGATTGGCGGTTCAATTCGCGCCTGTGGTCCGTTCACTGGTCAAATCGGTACGACCAATGATGACGGGCGCGACGCCCCCACCCGGTGGGGAACCTCCTGTTCCTGTCGAGAGCCCTCATGCAGCCCTGGCAACACGTGTACGACCCCGCTGGCAACCTGTGGTTGTCGAGCCTGATCGCGCTGCTGCCGATCGCCTTCTTCTTCGTTGCCCTGGCCGTGCTGCGCATGAAGGGCTGGATCGCCGGCACCATCACCGTGGCCATCGCGCTTGCCGTGGCACTGCTGTTCTATCGCATGCCGGTGGCGCAGGCGCTGGGCGCGGCGGGCTTCGGCTTCGTCTATGGCCTGTGGCCGATCGCCTGGATCATCATCGGCGCGGTGTTCCTGTACAAGGTCTCGGTCAAGACCGGCCAGTTCGACATCATCCGCGCCTCGATCCTGTCGGTCACCGAGGACCAGCGGTTGCAGATGCTGATGGTCGGCTTCGCCTTCGGTGCCTTCCTGGAAGGTGCGGCCGGGTTCGGTGCGCCGGTGGCGATCACCGCCGCGCTGCTGGTCGGGCTGGGCTTCAAACCGCTGTATGCCGCCGGCCTGTGCCTGATCGTCAACACCGCGCCGGTAGCGTTCGGTGCGATGGGCATTCCGATCATCGTGGCAGGGCAGGTGACTGGCCTGGACGCCTTCGAGATCGGCCAGATGGCGGGCCGCCAGCTGCCGTTCCTGACCATCATCGTGCTGTTCTGGATCATGGCGATCATGGATGGCTGGCGTGGCATCAAGGAAACCTGGCCGGCGGTGCTGGTGGCCGGCGGCTCGTTCGCCATTGCCCAGTACCTGACCTCCAACTTCATCGGCCCGGAACTGCCGGACATCACCGCGTCGCTGGCGTCGCTGGTCTGCCTGACCCTGTTCCTGCGCCGCTGGAAGCCGGTGCGGATCTTCCGCTTCGATACCGAAACCAGCGCTGAGGCGGCCGCACAGGCACTGGAAGCGCCGCGCCATAGCGTCGGCCAGATCGCCAAGGCCTGGTCACCGTTCCTGATCCTCACCGCGATGGTCACCGTGTGGAGCATCAAGCCGTTCAAGTCGCTGTTCGCCAGCGGCGGCCCGCTGGAAAGCTGGGTGCTGAAGATCCCGGTGCCGGGCCTGGACCAGCTGGTGCAGAAGATGCCGCCGATCGTCGAAGCGCCGCTGAGCTATGAGGCGGTGTACAAGTTCGACTGGTTCTCGGCCACCGGTACCTCGATCATCCTCGCTGCGGTGATTGCGATCATCGCCCTGCGCATGCCGGCGCGCTCGGCGCTGCAGACCTTCGGTGAAACCGTGCGCGAACTGCGTATGCCGATCTTCTCGATCGGCATGGTGCTGGCGTTCGCCTTCATCGCCAACTATTCGGGCCTGTCGGCCACGTTGGCGCTGGCACTGGCGCACACCGGCAAGGCGTTCCCGTTCTTCTCGCCGTTCCTGGGCTGGCTGGGCGTGTTCCTGACCGGTTCGGATACCTCGTCCAATGCGCTGTTCTCGGCGCTGCAGGCGACCACCGCGCAGCAGATCGGCGTGTCCGACGTGCTGCTGGTAGCGGCCAACACCACCGGCGGCGTCACCGGCAAGATGATCTCGCCGCAGTCCATTGCCATTGCCTGTGCAGCGGTGGGCCTGGCCGGCAAGGAGTCGGACCTGTTCCGCTTCACCGTCAAGCACAGCCTGATCTTCACCACGATGGTCGGCCTGATCACCCTGGCCCAGGCCTACTGGCTGACCTGGATGATTCCCTGAGCATGCAGCGCAGGCCGACCAACAGCGGCGTGCTTCGGGCCACAATGGCGCCATGAGCACACAACGGGTTTCGGACAAGGTGGCCGCGCAGCTGCGTGCGCTGGTGCAGGAACGGCAGCTGCAGCCGGGCGACAGGCTGCCGGCCGAGCGCACGCTGGCGGTGCAGCTGGGGGTTTCGCGGACCGCGCTGCGCGAGGCCATTGCCCAGTTGGCCAGCCACGGTCTGCTGACCGCGCGCGTGGGTGGTGGCACCTATGTGAGCGAGCCCGCCGCACGGGCACGGCAGGCACTGGATGAACCCTTGGTGCCATACCTGCCGCTGTTCCAGGGCGACCCGGAATATCGATTCGACGTGCTGGAAATCCGCCACGCACTGGAAGGCGCCACGGCCTGGCACGCGGCGCTGCGCGCCACCGACGAAGACCGTGCACGTATCGCCCAAGCGTTTCAGACCATGATGGACGCGCATGGCAAGGATGACCCCACCGGCGAAGCCGAGGCCGATGCGGCCTTCCACCTGTCCATCGCCGAGGCGTCGCACAACCTGGTGCTGCTGCAGGTGATGCGCGGTTTGTTCGAGCTGCTGCAGACCAACATCTCGCAGAGCCGCGAAAAGCTGTACACCTCGGCCAGGACCTTCTCTCCGTTGTCCGACCAGCACCGCGAGATGATGGATGCGGTGATGGCCGGCGACCCCGAACGTGCGCGCGCCGCCGCACATGCCCACCTCGAGTTCGTGCACACCACGCTGCGCACCCTCGATGACAACGAAGCCCGGCGTGCGCGGGCCTCGCGCCTGCCTTCCCCACACGGTTGACCCCATGATCATTTCCGCCTCCACCGATTACCGTGCCGCAGCCGAACGTCGGCTGCCGCCGTTCCTGTTCCACTACATCGATGGTGGCGCGTATGCCGAGCACACGCTGAAGCGCAACGTGTCCGACCTGTCCGACATTGCGCTGCGCCAGCGCATCCTGCGCAACATGTCCGACCTGAGCCTGGAAACCGAGCTGTTCGGCGAGAAGCTGGCGATGCCGGTGGCGCTGGCCCCGGTCGGCCTGACCGGCATGTATGCCCGTCGCGGTGAAGTGCAGGCGGCGCGCGCGGCCGACAGTCGCGGTATCCCGTTCACGCTGTCCACGGTGTCTGTGTGCCCGATCGAAGAAGTCGCGCCAGCAATCCGGCGCCCGATGTGGTTCCAGCTGTACGTGCTGCGCGATCGCGGCTTCATGCGCAATGCGCTGGAGCGCGCGCAGGCGGCGGGTGTGACCACCCTGGTGTTCACGGTCGACATGCCGGTGCCGGGCGCGCGTTATCGTGACGCGCACTCGGGCATGAGTGGTCCGAATGCTGCAATGCGTCGCATCGGCCAGGCCATCACCCATCCGCGCTGGGCGTGGGACGTGGGCCTGCGCGGACGCCCGCATGACCTCGGCAACATCTCCACCTATCGCGGCAACCCGACCGGGCTGGAGGACTACATCGGCTGGCTGGGCAGCAACTTCGATCCGTCCATTTCGTGGAAGGACCTGGAGTGGATCCGCGAATTCTGGAAGGGTCCGATGGTGATCAAGGGCATCCTCGATGCCGACGATGCGCGTGATGCGGTCGCCTTCGGCGCCGATGGCATCGTGGTCTCCAACCATGGCGGTCGCCAGCTGGATGGTGTGCTGTCCACCGCACGCGCCTTGCCAGCCATTGCCGATGCGGTGCAGGGCGATCTGAAGATCCTTGCCGATTCCGGCATCCGCACCGGCCTGGACGTGGTGCGCATGCTGGCGCTGGGCGCTGATACCGTGCTGCTGGGTCGCGCCTTCGTCTACGCGCTTGCCGCGCAGGGCGAGGCCGGCGTGGCCAACCTGCTGGACCTGATCGCCAAGGAAATGCGCGTGGCGATGACCCTGACCGGCGCGCATGGCATTGCTGACATCGGCCGTGATTCGCTGGTGCGCCTGCCATGAGTGATCGCAACACGGTGCTGGCGCGGTTGCGTGCTGCGGTGGGGGACCGCCACGTACTGACCGGCGACAAGGCCACCCGCCGCTTCCGTCGCGGCTATCGCTTCGGCGACGGCCCGGTGCTGGCGGTGGTGCGCCCGGGTACGCTGCTGCAGCTGTGGCACGTGCTGCAGGCGGCGGTGCAGGGCGGCGCGGCGATCATCCTGCAGGCAGCCAATACCGGCCTGACCGGCGGTTCCACCCCGGATGGCGATGACTACGGCCGGCCGATCGTGCTGGTCAGTACCCTGCGCCTGACCGGCATCCAGCTGTTGAACGAAGGCCGCCAGGTGCTATGCCTGCCCGGCGCGACGCTGGACCGGTTGGAGCAGACGCTGGCACCCCTCGGCCGCGAGCCGCACTCGGTGATCGGCTCGTCGTGCATCGGCGCCTCGGTGCTGGGCGGCATCTGCAACAACTCCGGTGGCGCGCTGGTGCGCCGTGGCCCTGCCTACACCGAGCTGGCGCTGTATGCGCAGGTTGATGCTCAGGGCGAACTGCAGCTGGTCAACCATCTGGGCATCGCGCTGGGCGATACGCCCGAGCAGATCCTGCAGCGTCTGCAGGACGGTGACTACCGCGCTGCAGACGTCAGCAATGGGGATGGCCGTGCTGCCTCCGATCCGCGTTACGCCGAGGAAGTGCGCAAGGTCGATGCCGATACCCCGGCTCGCTTCAATGCCGATCCCAGCCGTCATTTCGAGGCAGCCGGATCTGCCGGCAAGCTGGCGGTGTTCGCCGTGCGCCTGGATACGTTCGAGAAGGAGGCCGCCGAGGTCTTCTATATCGGCAGCAACCGCACCGACAGCCTGACCGCGATCCGCCGCCAGCTGCTCACCGGCTTCGAGCGCCTTCCCATCGCCGGTGAATACATCCACCGCGATGCCTATGACATCGGCGAGCGCTACGGCAAGGACAGTTTCCTGCTGATCGACAAGCTCGGCACCGCACGCGTGCCGGCTGCGTTCGCGCTGAAGAGCCGGGTCGATGGCTGGTTCGAACGGCTCGGCCTGCGCGGTGTCACCGACCGGGTGATGCAGGCGCTGACCGGTCTGCTGCCTTCGCACCTGCCCAAGCGCATGGGCGAATTCCGCCAGCGTTACGAGCATCACCTGCTGCTGAAGGTGTCCGCGCAGGATGCGGCCGCCACCGAGGCGTGGCTGCGCAGCTTCTTCAACGGCCATGAAGGCGGTTACTTCCACTGCACGGCCGACGAAGGACGCAAGGCGTTCCTGCATCGCTTCGCCGTGGCCGGTGCAGCGGTGCGCTACCGCGAAGTGCACCGCGAACAGGTGCAGGACATCGTCGCGCTGGACATCGCGCTGCGCCGCGATGATGCCGACTGGTTCGAGCAGCTGCCGGCAGACATCGACGGCCGCCTGCTGCACAAGCTGTACTACGGCCACTTCCTGTGCCACGTGTTCCACCAGGACTACATCGCGCGCAAGGGTGAAGACCCGATGGCCATCGAGCACGCGATGTGGGCATTGCTGGACCAGCGCGGTGCGGAGTACCCCGCCGAGCACAATGTCGGTCATCTGTATCCGGCCAAGCCGGCGCTGGCCGGCTTCTACCGCACGCTGGACCCGAGCAATACCTTCAACCCCGGCATCGGCCAGACGTCGAAGGCGAAAGGTTGGGGTGGCTGCGACTGCAACGGACACTGATGGCAAACGCCTCGAAAATTCGGATTCGTTGTATTCCAGACTCATCGCCTTGGCACTAGCCTGAGCCCTTGCAATAGACGGATGCACGATCGATGCAGAGCGCAGATGAAATATGGGTTTCCATCAGAGCGTCGCTTTTCGAGAAGCACTGTCTGGATGAGATGCAGCTACGGCCAGGAGCTTCCGAAAGTGAATTGATTGAACTGGAGGCCCAGTTGGGAGTTGTTCTGCCAGATCTGCTGAAGCAGATGCTGATGATTCACGACGGACAGGACGGGTTCGGGCTTCTTTTCGGAAATCAGATGCTCTCGATAGCGGAGATCCTGCGGCAGTGGCAAGGATGGCGGGAGATCGAGGCTGACGGGATGAACGAAGACTGCGCTGAGTTCATGGAGGCTAGCCCTCCTGGGGTGGTGAAGCCAATGTACGCGAATGCGCGCTGGATACCGCTCACGCATGACGGCGGTGGAAATCACATGGGCTTGGACTTCGATCCCGATGCGGGTGGGTCTGAAGGTCAGATGATTGCGTTTGGGGCTGACGAAGATACGAAGTATCTTCTCGCACGTACTTTTGATGATTTTGTGGCGAAGGCCTTGGAGTGGATCCAACAGTCGCGTTGGAATGACGGCGACCTGCTATCAGACGCCGATGATGGTTTTGCTCCCCCTGCGATTCTGCGTAGCATCAGCGGATAGCCCCGGATGCCGTTCTCTTGGTGGCTCACTGCATTGCCTGCGACGTGATCGGAAACTGATGCGGGGAGACCGTTCTTCTCTGCGTTACCATCCGTGTTCCGTAGGCACGCACCGATGCGCAGGAATTGCGATGCAGAGAACAATTATTCGCACCGTGCTGAGCACACTGATGCTGTCCGCTCCACTGCTTGCGCAGGCTGCCGCACCCGTCCAACAGGATGCCGCGGGCAACCGGCTGGAAGCGCTGCTGCTGCAGGGCGAGCAGGGCGCGGACGAGCCCGAGCGCTACTGCACTGCCGACGGCTGGTGGTGCGTGCGCGCGCTGCCCGCAACGGGCGAAGAACAACCGGCGGTGCTGGAAGTTGCCGAGCGCGCAGGTGATGAAGCCGAACCACGCATGCGCCACGTGCCCATCGAGGTAGTTGACGACGGCGACCTGCGGGTCTGGCCCTTCATCGTGCGCCTGGCCCCCGGCGCGGGCGCAGGCCAGGCCGTGGCCGATCCGCAACAGGCGGCACTGCAGAACGTGCTCGTTGGCGGTCTGGTGGAGGCCCGCGCGATGTATTCCGGTGGCGGTGCCAGCGCATCGACCCTGCAGCTGGCGCGCATCCGCCATCTCGATGAAGGCATCCAGGTGGACGCCGACGTGCTGTCCGTTGCGTTGTCGGCCAACAAGATGATCCGGGCCTGTTTCAGTGAGCGCGATTTCGATCAGCGCGCCGGTGCCTGCCACGACGAGTACAGTTTCGATGCTGAACTTGCGTTGGCAACCGAGGGGCAGGACATGCCCGTGCTGCGCTACCGGACCGAGGCCAGCAACTATCCGGCCGGGGTATCACCGCAGCGGGACTCGCTGGCCAAGGGACGGTTGAGGAAGAAGGATCTGCGCACCGAACAGGACGCGGAATGCAGCTACACGCGTACCTTCCGCTTCACCTCAGGAGCTTACCAGCCGGATCAGCCGCTGCCGGAGTGCTCGGGCTACACCGAGCCCTGAGCCATGGAGCCGGGCAGGGGCCCGGCTCTGTGCGACGACGCTGGCGCGTTTACTCGCAGCGGGTGGCGGTGATGATGTTGTCCTTGTCCACGAACACGCGCAGGCGGTCCTGGCGGATGTCCTTGGTGGTGATGGTGGCCGGGCCGATGGGATTGACCATGCCGGCGCCGCTTTCGCTGGACAGGCGGCGGATGTTCGGCTCGTTGGCCGGCTGGCCGATGGCCCAGCCCAGCTGGCTGGCATCGCAGCGGCCACTGCCCTTGACCTCCGGGCCGGGAGTGCTGACACAGGCCGACAGCAACAGGGCCGAGGCGGGCAGCAACAGAGTCAGGCGGATGGTCATGCGGGCGCTCCTGCGCAGGGGATTGGCGGCACGATAGCACTGACCGCGCGAAACCCGGCAGCGTTCGGGTCATTGCCCGCGCGGCCGCTGCACTGCATAGTGGCCGGCGTTGCCGGCAGCGTGCCGGCGGGCAGGCCGGGCCAGTCCGGTGCAGGTGTTGGGTCCAGTATGACGGCAGGCAGTTTGTGTGGCAGGCAGAACGCAGTGAAGGCGGTGGCTGTGCTGTCGCTGCTTTGCATGGCAGTGGCCGCCGTGGCCGCCGAACCGGTCGCAGCGCCCGCCGCCGAAGCGCCGGTGTTCGGTGGCTGGCGCAACCTGCAGACCGAAGCGGGTTACCAGCCGGCGCAGCGCAACCTGGCGTTCGCGCTGCTGCCGCAGGCTGCCACCCGTGGTGATCGCTTCGCCATCCTCGACCGCGAAGGCAAGCGCACGGTGTGCTGCCTGCAGGTGGCCAGCGAGTCGCTGGGTGTTGCCGCGCTGCGCGAGCAGTACCACCTGCCGCAGGCCGGGGTGACCGATCTGAGCAATGGCCGCAGCCCGGCGCGACCGTACCTGCCGCATGTCTATGCGATGCAGCGGGTGGATGAACTGGCCGACTATGCGTTCACCGATGTTGCCGGTGCCTACAGCGATCTGGGTGGGCTGCTGCTGCCCGACGCTGCTGTGCTGGCCGCCGACGGCAGCGAGGTGCGCCTGGGCGAGGCCCATTACCGCCTGCAGTTCCACCGCCAGCCGCTGGCCGATGATGATGGCGCACTGGACCGCTACACCCTGCAGCTGCTGCCTGCGGGCGCCCCGGTCGTGGTTGAAGTGCCGTTCGGCACCTACTGATTGCCACATCCCACTGGCTAGAATGGCGCGCGGCGCTGAATGTCGCGCCTGATCCCGTGAGTTGTTGCCGTGCGATTCCTGCTGCTGCCCCTGATCTTGCTGGCCGGTTGTGCCAGCGTGCCCCCCGCGCCGCCGCCGGCCCATTCGGATGCGTTGTGGCGCCTGATCGAGCGCGACTGCCAGGGTTCGCAGTCGCCTCGGGGTGACTGCCTGCAGGTGCGCCCGGCAGCCGACCACCGCGATGTGCTGGTCAAGGACGCGCACGGCCACTATCAGTTCCTGCTGATGCCGCTGGACAAGGTCAGCGGCATCGAAAGCCCCGCGCTGTACCGACGTGGTGCACCCAATTATTTCGCTGCCGCCTGGCAGGCGCGCGGGCGCACCGAGCAGGCGCTGGGCCAGCCGTTGCCGCGCAGCGTTGCCAGCCTGGCATTGAATTCACCGCATGGCCGTTCGCAGCACCAGCTGCACATCCACGTCGACTGCCTGCGCGCCGATGTGCTGCGTGCGCTGGAAGACCACCGTGCGACCCTCGGTACGCAGTGGGCACCCCTGCCGGTGCTGTTGCGCGGCCATCAGTACCAGGCGCGGCTGCTGCCCGGCGAAGCGTTGACCGCCAATCCGCTCAACCTGCTGGCCTACGGGCTGAGCGGTGTGGACAAGGTTGGCCAATGGAGCCTGCTGGTGGCGGGACACGAGGACGCGCACGGCGCGCCCGGATTCATCCTGCTGGCCACGCAGCTGGACCCTGACAGTGGCAACGACGCCAGCGCCGAGGAGCTGCAGGACCATGCCTGCAGCGTGTTGACCGGCGCGGATGCTGCGCTGGAGCGGGTGCGCTAGCTTTCCGCTGACCGCCGCTGCAACCAGGCAGGGGCGGTCAGCGCGTACAGCCGGCGGTCCTGCCAGCCCTCGTCATCCAGATGATGGTCGCGCAGCAGGCCTTCGTGCTCGAAGCCGACGGCCTGCAGGGTGGCGACCACTTCGCTGCCCGTATCGGGCGGCAGCAGGACGAACAAGCGACGGATTCCCACCTGTTCGAACAGGAACGTGCACAGCGCCTGCAACGACGGGTGCAGCTGGCGTTGCTGCGGGCAGCCTCCGGCATGCAGCCAGTACAGCTCGACACTGCGGGCATGTGCGCACTGCAGGCGCAGGCTCAGCTGGTCCAGCAGCTCGCCTTCGACGTCGAACGCGCCGAGCTGCAGATGGTCGTTGTCGTGTTGCAGCTGCGATCGCTGCACAGCGCAGAGGAAGCGGGCCTCGGCATCGAAGTGGGCGGGCAGGTTGCACGCGCGCTCGACCTGCCGATAGTGGCGGCGCCAGGCGACGAGGTCCGAGCGCTGCAGAGGTCGCAGCACGACGGGCCCGTGCTGAAGCAGCAGGAGATGACGGCGCAGTACGGGCCGCAGCGGTGGCAGGGAAGCAGGGAAATACCGGTTCATGGCGTGGGACGATGCCGCACCTGGGTGAACGGGGACAATGAAAGAAGTTGCAAACGCAGTGGTGCCGCGGCGTGCGGTCTGATTCGGTTCAGGCATAAGGCCATCAGGGCTGGTCATTTCCGTTGCAACCATCCGTTCAGGACACTTTCGTTACGGGATCGTTATGCGCGCACCGTCGCCAGCGCCCCGGACCACCCGCCCAACTCCCCCAGGAAGCCCATGTCCGCCTCTTCCCTGGCGCTGCGCCCGCGTCCGCTGGTGCTTGCCTTGTCGTCCCTGATGCTGGCCTCGTTGCCGGCCTTCGCGCAGGAAAGCGCACCCACCTCATTGCAGGAAGTGAAGGTCACCGGCTCGCGCATCCCGCGTGCCAGCGTCGAGGGGCCGTCACCGGTCACTGTGATCAGCCGCGAGCAGATCGATGCGCAGGGCTACCGCAACGCATTCGATGCGTTGAGCGCGCTCACTGAAAACACCGGCAACGTGCAGGGCGAGGACTTCGGCAATACCTTCACCCCGGCGGCGAACACCATCAACCTGCGTGGGCTGGGCCCGAACCGCACGCTGGTGCTGGTCAACGGCCGCCGCCAGGCCGACTATCCGCTGGCCTACGAAGGCTCGGTGAACGTGGTCAACCTGGCCAACATCCCCAGTGCGCTGATCGAGCGCATCGAGGTGCTGGCCGCCGGTGCATCGGCGGTGTACGGCTCCGATGCCATCGCCGGCGTGGTCAACATCATCCTCAAGGATCGCTTCGACGGTGTGGACGTCAACGTGCGTGCCGGCGGCACCCAGCAGGGCGGTGGTGACAACCAGCGTGTGCAGGTGGTGGGCGGCAGCTCGGGCGAGCGCTGGGAAGGCCTGTTCGGCTTCGAACTGGACGTGCGCAAGGCGATCCACGCGCGGCAGCGCGACTTCATGGATTCGCTGGACGATGATCCCACCGGCAAGGCGCCGCAGCCGACGGCCGTCGCCTATCGTCGCAACGCAGCCACTGGCCGCAATATCGATCCGGGCGCGGCCGGCTGCGATGCGGCCTCGGCCATCTACGGCGGCAGCGTGTTCCGCGCCAACAACCCTCGCCAGGGCGCGTACTGCGGTAGCAACGAAGCCGCTGCCAGCTACTGGACCGTGCAGACCGAGAAGCGCAACCTCAACGGCTACGGTCTGCTGACGTTCCACGTCAACGACAGCACCGACCTGTTCGCCGATGTCGCCGTGGGCAGCGCACGGATCCACAACAACACGCGCGCACCCACCTGGACCTCGTCACGCAACTATTTCTACAACCAGAACACGGGCAACCTGGAAAGCTGGTACCGCCGCTTCGCGCCGGAGGAAATTGGTGGCCTGCCACGCAACGCCAATCGCTTCCTGGAAAACTCGTGGTCGTTCAATGTCGGTGCGCGTGGCCAGTTCGGTGACAGCGGCTGGGACTACGAAGCGGTCTACAGCCGCTCGCGGTACGAGAACCGCACGCGCCGGCCGGTGCTGCTGGCCGGTATCAACGAGTATCTGCTGGGTCCGCAGCTAGGGGTGCGCAACGGCGTGGAGGTCTACGCACCGGATCCGTCGCGCCTGTTCCGGCCGCTGACGCCCGATGAGTACGGTCGCCTGTCCGACTACCAGGAAAGCCGCAACGCGGCGTGGCTGCAGACCTTCAGCGCGACGGTCAACGGCCGCCTGTTCGCATTGCCGGGTGGCGATGCCGCGTTGGCCGCAGTGGTCGAAGCGGGCAGCCAGGGCTACCGCAATCGTCCGGACCCGCGCCTGGGCACCGGTGAATTCTGGAACACCAGCGCCGGCATCGGTGCCGGTGGCGAACGTGACCGCTATGCGGCCGGTGTTGAACTGCAGCTGCCGTTGCTGCAGTCGCTGACCACCACCCTGGCAGGTCGCTACGACCAGTACCGCGCCGGTGGCGAGCATCTCGGCAAGGCGACGTGGAGCTTCGGTGTCGAATTCCGTCCGATCGAAAGCCTGCTGATCCGCGGCACCGCCGCCACCAGCTTCCGTGCGCCGGACATGAACTATGTGTTCGCCACCGAGACACGTGGCTACAACCCGGGCATGACCGACTACTGGCGCTGCCGCACCGCCGGCCAGTCGTATGACAACTGCGACTACAACGGCCTGTCGATCGACTACAGCAACCGCGCCAATCCGCAGCTGCAGCCGGAGTCGGCCAAGTCGTATGGCTTCGGCGTGGTCTGGTCGCCACTGTCCGGGCTGGATTTCAGCGCTGACTACTACGACATCCGCATCGACAACGAGGTGACCAGCCTCGACACCAGCCGCATCCTCCGTGATGAGGCCGACTGCCGGCTGGGTCGCACCCTCGGCGGCGAGGCGCGCGACATCGGTTCGCCGCTGTGCCAGGACGCGCTGTCGCGGGTGATCCGCAACCCCTCCACTGCCACCGTGCAGCCGGACCAGGTGACCCGCGTGTTGATCAATCCGATCAATGCGGCATCGGAATCGGTGCGTGGCGTCGACCTGAAGGGTAACTGGCGCTTCGATGCGGGCCGCTATGGCCGCTTCACCACGCGTCTGGCCTACACCCTGGTGCTGGAGCACGAGTACAAGCAGTTTGCCGATGACGAAGTGCGCGACATCCGCAATTCGCTGGATGACTGGCAGTGGCGCAGCAAGGCCAATGGCAGCATCACCTGGAACCAGGGCGACTGGACCGCGACGATCTATGGCAACCGTTATGGCTCGTTGCCCAAGAGCGATGGCAGTGGCCGCATCGCGCCGTACATGACCTACAACGCCAGTGTGTTCCGCCAGTTCGGCGAAAACCTGACACTGGGCGTGATCGTCAACAACCTGCGCTACAGCCGGCCGCCGGCGGACAGGAATGGCGGTGGCTGGCCGTTCTATCCGGTCGGCAACTACGACCCCTACGGCCGTCAGTTCTGGGTGGAGCTGGATTACCGGTTCCGTTGATCGAAACGCAAAACGAAAGGCCCGGCATTGCCGGGCCTTTCTCTATTCAGCTCATTGCTGGATCAGGGCAGCGCCTGCACCAGATACGACTCGATGACGTAGCTGAAAGACTGCCGCTGGCGGTCACGGAGCAGGGCGCGCACTTCCAGGATGACGCCATGGTCGCCTTCGCCGCGTGGCGGCCAGAACGTCTGGTCGGTGAGGGTCTGGCGCTGGAAGCCGAGCGGACCGACCACACGGCCAAAGGGCTCGTCGGTGGTGTCGAGCACCTGGTTCATGGCCGCGCTGAGGTGATCGGGCAGGTACCAGTTGTCGGCCTCCGACAGCACCCGGCTGCCGCAGGCCAGCTGCACACGGCGGTAACGCAGGGGCGTGGAGGCATTGGCGCCCAGGGCCTGCAGCACGTCGGCCGGCGCAGGCTTGTCCTGGCCATGTACGCGCACGGCGCGGACCCGGGCCTGCTCGGCCAGGCCGTGCTCGGCACACCAGCTTTCCAGGGTGGCGGTGGCGCTCTGACCGGCCAGCACGCGCTGATGCAGCACCTCGACCAGCGCTGCCGAGGCGATCCGCTGCTGGCCTGGCGGCGCCTGCAGGGGCGCGCTGGCGTTGGCATCGGTGGCGGACAGGCTGGCGATCGGGGCGGCGGCCAACAGGGACGCGGCCTGCCAGCGGCGAAGACGATCGTGGCGGTCGGACGGGCCCATGCGGCATCACAGCGGAAACAGGCGCCCATGTTACCCGTTCAGGCGTGCATCCGGCGTCCCTGCGGCGCAGGGTCGCGGGCGGGATTCATCGTGCCGATGAATGCATGGCATGCAGATATTTCGTTGGCCGATGGCAGCGGCGGCGGGCAGGATGACCCCAGTGTTGGCTTTCCGGGAGATCCAGATGACCCTGCAGTTCGTTCATGGTGGCGTCGATCGCGACGGTACCCCCCTGCATTTCCACGTCCGTGATGGCCGTTTTGTCGGCATCAACGGCGACGACGCGGCAGCAGAGGAAGCCCAGACCGTCGACCTGACCGGCTTTGCCGTTCTGCCGGGACTGGTCGATGGCCATATCCATCTGGACAAGAGCTTCGTCGGCGACCGCTGGCACCCGCACCAGCCGGTGAACAGCCTGCGTGAGCGGCTGGCGGTGGAAAAGACCGCGATAGCCGCCGCTGCACCGATGGCGGACCGTGCCGAGGCGCTGATCCGCCAGTGCAGCGGCTTCGGCACGGTGGCGATGCGTTGCCATGTCGATATCGATGGCAGCACCGGCCTGCGCCACCTGCAGGCGGTACGCGAGGCCGCGCTGCGCTGTGCCGACATCATGCGCATCCAGCTGGTGGCGTTTCCGCAGGCGGGCGTGATGTCGTGCCCGGGTACAGCGGCGGTGCTGGAACAGGCGATTGCTGCAGGGGTGGAAGTACTGGGTGGCATCGACCCGAGCACGCTGGACGGGGATGCCGACGGCCAGCTGGCGTTGTTGTTCGGGCTGGCCGAGCGCTATGGCGTACGCCTGGACATCCACCTGCACGAGCCGGGCGAGACCGGGCTGGCGCAGCTGCTGCGGATCGCGGCGCGCACGCGCGCGTCGGGCCTGCAGGGCAGGGTGGCAGTCAGTCATGCCTATGCGCTGGGCGAGGTGCCATTGGCACGCGCGCTGCAGGTCGGCGAGGCGTTGGCTGCTGCAGGCGTAGCGATCATGAGCAATGCGCCGGGCGACCATCCGTTCCCGCCGCTGCGCGCCCTGCACGACGCAGGTGTGCGCGTGTTCGCGGGCAACGACAACATCCGCGATTGCTGGTGGCCGTACGGCAACGGCGACCTGCTGCAGCGGGCGATGCTGCTCGGTTACCGCTCCGGCTTCTACACCGATGCGGACCTGATGCTGGCGCTGGACATGGTCACCACCCATGCGGCGGCGGTGATCGGGCTGCCGCAGTACGGCATTGCAGACGGTCTTCCGGCCACCTTCGTGGCGGTACGTGCCGACCATGGTCCGGCTGCGGTGGCAGGGGTGCCGGTGGAGCGCCGCGTGGTGGTCGACGGTCGCTGGCTGTAGATCCATTCCATGTGTGGATGGAACCATCCCGCGGTCACGTTCATCCACGCATGGCGTGGATCTACCCATCACGCCGCGCCAACCCCTTGTAGTGCCGAGCCATGCTCGGCAGCCTTTCAGGCGTAATCGTCGGCGCGGGTGGCGACGAACTCCTCCAACCACGCCAGCAGATGGGCGATGTCGATCGTCTCGCCCTGCTCGACGCGTTTGAGCAGCAGCGTGCTGACTCCGATCTGCAGGCTGCTGTCGGCATAGCGCAGCACCGCGTCGATGCCCCAGGCGTCAGTGACCTGCATCCAGGCCAGGCCCGGCACGCGCTGGGCCAGCGTGTCGCCGAACGCCACGCCCAGCGCCTCCCAACCATCGCAGTCGTCACGATCGAGCAGCTCCGCATCGACTACGCGCTGCAGCGTGGGGGCCGACAGTGGCCATTGCACCGGCAGGGTGGGAAATTCGGCGGCCACGCGAGCGGCGATCCGTGAACGCTGGTGCTGCAGATGCGCATGCAGCGCAGCGGGCAGGGGATCGAAGCGGGTGGGGATTTCGTCGGACATGGCAGGGCGCCGTGGAGCACGGAAACAACAGGTACTGTAGCGGGTAATATTGCCCGCCGTGCGGCCGGATTGACCATGTTTCGATGCTTGACGCGCGAAAGGCATCCACGCATGGCGTGGATCTACTGTTGTCAGTCCGGTTCGCGTTGCACCTGGCGCCACAGTTCGCTGGCTAGCGCACGCACCGCATCATCGGCATCGGCACGATGCAGCAGGCCGATCTCGTAGTTGTCGACCACCGGCAGGTCGCGCTGGCCATCGATGATGCGGTGTTCGCGGTTGACCGCGCGACGTGGCAGCAGGCTGATGCCGATGCCGTCGGCCACCGCGCCCTGGATGCCGCTCAGCGAGGAACTGGTGAACGCGATGCGCCAGCGCAGGCCCAGTGCCTCGACGGCCTGGATCATCTCGTCGCGGTACAGCCCACGCGGCGGGAACGTGACCAGCGGCAGCGGGTCCTGCTGCAGGCTGCTGCTGCGCAGGCTGTCGATCCAGTGCATCGGCTCGCGCCGGCAATGCACGGCCTGGCGAGTGTTGCGACGCTGCTTGACCAGCACCAGGTCCAGCTCGCCATGGTCAAAGCCGTGGGCCAGATCACGGCTGAGGCCGCTGCTGATTTCCAGCTTGACCTGCGGGTGGCGGCGGCTGAAGGCGGCGAGCATGCGCGTGGTCTGGGCGTTGACGAAGTCCTCCGGCACACCGATGCGCACTGCGGTCTCCACGGTGGCGCCGGCCAATGCCTGGGCCAGCTCCTCGTTCAGATCGAGCATGCGCCGGGCATAGCCCAGCAGGGTGTGCCCGGCATCGGTGGGATGCACGTCGCGGTGGCCGCGCTCGAGCAGGCGGTGACCGGCGAGTTCCTCCAGGCGGCGAACCTTCTGGCTGACCGTGGACTGGGTCGAATGCAGGCGGGTGGCCGCGGTGGTGAAGCTGCCGCAGTCAGCGACCATCACCAGGGCTCGCAGCAGGTCCAGTTCAAACACTGTTCTATTCGATTTGGCACTGTCTTGCATTTGAACATTTCACTTCTGGATACCCGTGCCGACTTCTACCATGCAGGGCAGGGGCCGGCAATGGCCGGCGCCATCGCGCATGAGGAGACTCACGATGCACCACCTTCGCTCCCGGCAGCGTCGTTCGGCAGTGGCTCGCATGCTGTTGCTGTGCCTGCTGGTCATGGTGATTCCGGCGTGCACGGCGACTTCCAGCAGCGATGCCGATGCGCAATTGCGCGATGCCGCCAGCCGCGGCGACGCCGAGGCCGTGCGCGAGTCACTGGATGCGGGTGCCGATCTGGAAGCCCGTGACGGCCAGGGCCGCACGGCCCTGCTGCTGGCCACCCACGGCAACAACGTGGACGTGGCGCGCGAGCTGATCGAGGCCGGCGCCGACGTCAATGCCAAGGACGAGATGCAGGACAGCGCCTACCTGTACGCTGGCGCACGCGGCCTGGACGAGATCCTGGCGCTGACCCTCGCGCACGGTGCAGACCTGCGCAGCACCAACCGCTATGGCGGTACCGCGCTGATTCCTGCTGCCGAGCGCGGTCATGTCGCTACCGTGCGTACGCTGCTGCGTGCTGGTGTGGCCGTGGACCATGTCAATCGCTTGCACTGGACTGCACTGCTGGAGGCGATCCTGCTCGGCGATGGTGGTCCGCGCCACGTGCAGATCGTGCAGCTGCTGCTGGACGCTGGTGCCGATCCCGAACTCGCAGATGGTGACGGCGTAACGCCGCTGGCGCATGCCCGGCAACGCGGCTACACCCACATCGAAACATTGCTGCGCCAGCACGGCGCGACACGCTGACACCCGCCCCTTCCACCCGCACGCTGCCGTGCCCACCAGGATGCTGTCCATGTTCCGCTCCCATCCGTTGTCCCTTGCCGTCCTTCTTGCGGTTGCACCGCTGTCGGCGTCTGCCGCCGAGCGCGCCGATCTGCTGATCCGTAACGCCACCGTGGTCGATGTCGAGCACGCACGCAGCGTGCCCGGGCAGAGCGTGGTCATCCGTGGCGAGGACATCGTCGCGGTCGGTCCCGATGCGCAGGTGCGCAGCCAGTGGAGCAGCAGCCGCCAGATCGACGCCAAGGGCAAGTACCTGATTCCGGGCCTGTGGGACATGCACGTGCACTTCGGTGGCGGCCCGGCGCTGGTGGAAGAGAACAAGGCGCTGCTGCCGCTGTACATCGCCCACGGCATCACCACGATCCGTGACTGCTCCGGTGATCTGCCGCAGCAGGTACTGCAGTGGCGCGGCGAAATCGCCAACGGCACGCTGTTCGGTCCGCGCCTGCTGACGTCGGGTGCGAAGATCGAAGGCATCAAGCCGGTCTGGAAGGGCACGATCGAGGTGGGCAGCAAGGCCGACGCGGACAAGGCGATCGAACGCCTGCAGCACGACAAGGTCGATTTCGTGAAGATCACCGACAGCACGCTGACCCCGGAACTGTTCCTGTACTCGGCCAGTGCCGCGCGCAAGGTGGGTTTCAAGGCCTCAGGCCATATTCCGATGGCGTTGACGGTGGAACAGGCAGTGGACGCAGGCCTGGCCTCGATCGAGCATCTGGACTATGCGTTCAAGGCGGGCAGCAAGGATGAAGCGCAGATTGCCGCCGATTTCGGCGCCGGGCGCATCGACCGTGCTGAAGCCAACCGCCGGCTCGACGCCAGCTTCGATCACGAAACCGCGCTGCACGCCTATCGTGATTTCGCCAAGCGCGGCGTATTCGTGACGCCGACGCTCAACGGTGGCCGCATCCTCGACTTCCTCGACCAGGACGACCACGCCAACGATCCGTATCTGGCCTACATCGGCCCGGGCCTGCGCGCGACGTACGCCTGGCGCGTGGAGCGCGCGGCCAAGGCGACGCCGGCGCAGATCGAGGCGCGCCATGCGCAGTACCACCAGGTGGCCGCAGTGCTGCCGCTGCTGCAGGAAGCGGGGGTGACGATCATTGCCGGCACCGATGCGGGCTTCCTCAACTCGTTCAACTACCCGGGTATCGGGCTGCACCAGGAGTTGCAGCTGTTCGTGAAGGAAGGCCTGAGCGCACCGCAGGCGCTGTCCGCCGCGACCCGCTCCGGCCCGGCCTGGTTCGGCCAGATGCAGCGCTATGGCGGTGTCGCCACGGGCAAGGCGGCCGATCTGGTGCTGCTGACCGCCAATCCGCTGCAGGACATCGCCGCCACCGAAAAGATCGACAGTGTGATCCTGCGTGGCGATGTGTACGACCGCGCGGCGCTGGACAGGATGCTGGCCGACACCAAGGCCAAGGTCGCTGGCTGGAATGTTGCGGCGAAGTAGAACCACGCCCGCGTTGATGTCGCCGGCAGCGCCTAGCGTGGCGCCGGCCGCATGCCATGCAGTTGCGGCAGCGCGGCTTTCATCGCGTCGATGAAGGCGCGCAGGCGCAGGGGTTGCTGTCGTGCGGCAGGGAACACCAGATGCACCGGCAGCGGCGGTGCCTGCCAGTCCGGCAGCAGTTGCACCAGCCGTCCTTCGGCCAGATCGTCGACCACCAGCCAGGCCGAAACCACCGCCGCACCCAAGCCAGCACGTGCGGCCTGCTGCACCACGAACAGGTTGTCGCTGAGCAGGCGTGGCGTGATGGACAGCGTGTGTGCGCGGCCTTGCGCGTCGTGCAGCAGCAGACGTTCACGGTAATAGGTGACCAGCGAGATCCATGGCAATGCCTGCGCCTGCTCGGGCGTGGTGATCGAGCCTGCATCGGCCAGCGAGGGTGCGGCCACCACGATGCGCGGTACTTCGGCCAGCGGCAGGGCGACCATGCGCGGTTCGTCGACCGTGCCGACCCGCACCGCGCAGTCGATGCCTTCGGCGATGAAGTCCGGGCGGCGGTCCTCAAGAATCCACTCCAGGCTCAACTGTGGATGCTGGGCCAGGAAATCGAGCATGGTCGGCAGCAGCTGCGCCTGGCCGAATGCATGCGGCACCATCACCCGCAGGCGACCGCTGAGCATCTGGGCCTGGCCGTGCAGCTCGGCCTGCAGCGCTTCCCATTCGTCCACCACCCGCTGCGCATGGCGTTGGCAGCGCTGGCCGTCCTCGGTCAGCAGCAGGCCGTGGGTGGACCGTTGCAGCAGGCGCAGGCCCAGTTGCCGCTCCAGGGCTTGCAGCCGACGGCTGACGGTGGGCTGGGTGGTGCCCAGCTGCAGGGCAGCAGCAGAAAGGCTGCCGCTGTCCACGATACGCAAAAAAGTACGTAGCAGATCCAGGCGGTCGCCACCCGAGGCAAGGTCGTTCATGCGTATGACGTATGGCAAGTATGTGGCTGAGCCTACTACAGACGCACTGCGAATATCGGCACGCTACGCTCCACTTCTTTCCCGGATGCCCCCATGTCCACCCCCTCGCTCTCAACCATCACCACTGCGCCCAGCGCCGCGCCCGCCCCATCACTGGTACTGGCCATGGCCGCCGGTGCGGGCTTCTCGGTGGCCTCGCTCTACTACAGCCAGCCGATGCTGGGCCTGATCGCCCAGGATCTGGGTGCCGGCGAGCGCGCCGTGGGCCTGGTGCCGACCCTGACCCAGCTGGGCTATGCGCTGGGCATCCTGCTGCTGGCTCCGCTTGGCGACCGCTTCGACCGGCGCAACCTGATCCTGCTGAAGTCGGTTTTGCTGGCGTTGGCCCTGGGGGCGGCGGCCTTGGCCGGCCAGTTGCCGGGGCTGCTTGTTGCCAGCCTGCTGGTCGGGCTGATGGCCACGCTGGCGCAGGACATCGTGCCGGCCGCCGCGGTGCTGGCACCGGATGCGCAGCGTGGGCAGGTGGTGGGCCGGGTGATGACGGGCCTGCTGCTGGGCATCCTGCTGTCGCGCGTGGTCAGCGGCGTGGTGGCCGAAGCCTGGGGCTGGCGCGTGCAGTTCGGCCTGGCGGCTCTCTCGGTGCTGGCGATGGGCGCGGTGATGGCACGGGCACTGCCGCACTTCGCCGCGACCAGCACGCTGCGCTACCCCGCGCTGTTGGGCTCGTTGCTGGCGCTCTGGCGCGAGCAGCCGCAGTTGCGTCGCGCCGTCGCCAGTCAGTCGCTGCTGGCGGTGGGCTTCAGTGCGTTCTGGTCGACGCTGGCGCTGATGCTGCATGCACGGCTGGGTCTGGGCAGTGCCGCTGCGGGTGCGTTCGGCATTGCCGGTGCTGCGGGTGCATTGGCTGCGCCCGTTGCGGGCCGCTTCGCCGATCGCTTGGGCAGCCCTGCGGTAGCGCGGTTGGCGATCGCCGTCGCGCTGGCAGGCTTTGCCCTGTTGCTGGCCGAGTCATGGCTGCCGGCCGCTGCGCTGCTGCCGTTGCTGGTGGTCAGCGCGTTGCTGTTCGATTTCGGTTTCCAGTCGGCGCTGGTCGCGCACCAGACTCTGGTCTACGGTCTGGTGCCGCCGGCACGCAGTCGCCTCAACGCGCTGCTGTTCACCGGCATGTTCATCGGTATGGCGGCAGGCGGTGCATTGGGCAGCCTGGCGTTGGCGCAGTGGGGGTGGCAGGGCGTGGCGTGGCTGGCGACGATCTGTGCTGGTGGCAGCCTGCTGATCCGCCTGCGTTGAGGGGGTGTTCGGCAGGGCTGCGCCCTGCACCTGCAGAGGCCACTGCGCAAGCAACAGCAACAGCGTGCGTGCATTCCGTGGGAGGGCGTGGCGGTGTCGGATTGCGGGGACGCCGCAAGTACGTCCCTGTAGGCTTGGCCGCGCCATCCATGGCGCGGACACCCCGCAATCCGACACCGCCCCACCCACGACCCTGTTGCGGTATCTGGCACATCCACGCCATGCGTGGATGAATCTCCGTCGGAATCGAATATTTCGACAATTGAAATTAGAGCATCCAGGCATGGCGTGGATCTACGTGTCGACCAAGGTCGACACCTACCAAGAGCAGGTCATGTCATCCGGGCAGATTGCGGAGATCTGTCGAAGGCGGGGTGGGTCCGGTTGCGGGGGTGTCCGCGGCATGGATGCCGCGGCCAAGCCCCCAAGGTGAAGTGACCCCCGGGAGTTGGACGCCAGATCCAACCCCGAGGGATACATGAACAGGTACGAAGCTCGATTCAAACTGCAGGTCGCCAAAGAAGCCTGCAAGACCTCCACGTCGGTCAAAGCCATCGCCCGACACCACGGTTTGGAGTTCTCCACGGTCAGACGCTGGGTGGCTACGTATCGGCTGCACGGTTGGCGCGGGTTTCACCGCCAGACCCGGTCCTATGACCTCGCGTTCAAGCTGGCTGTTCTGGAGAAGATGAGCCGGGACGGCATGTCCGGGCGTGAGGCCACCACCTACTTTCAGATTGGCGATGCCGGCGCAGTGGGGCAGTGGCGGCGCCTGTATGCTCAGGGCGGTGCCCAAGCGTTGGCACCGCCGCCGCTGCCGCCCCGAAAGCCGATGAAAAAGACCCGTTCGTCCAAACCACCTGAGGATATGAGCCGCGATGAGCTGCTCAAGGAAGTCGCCTATCTGCGTGCGGAGACCGACTACCTAAAAAAACTCGATGCCTTGATCCGGGAAGAGCAGGCGGCGCAGGACGCAAAGCGCAAGCCATCCAAGGATTGAGGCAGGTTCATACGCTGTCGCTTCTGCTCGAAGCGGCAGAGCTGTCGCGCAGTACTTTCTATTACCAGAACCATGTCCTGGCCCATCCGGATCAGGACGAGGCAGATCTGTGCGAGCGCATCCGTGCAATCTACGATCAAAGCCAAGGGCGCTATGGCTATCGCACGGTGACGCTGGAATTGGCCAATCAGGGCCATCGGACCAATCACAAGCGGGTACAGCGTCTGATGGGAGAGATGGGCCTGAAATCACGGGTCCGCGTGAAGCGCTACCGATCTTTCAAAGGGGCAGCCAATGTTGTGGTTGGCAATGACCTCAATCGCCAGTTCCATGCCGAGCGGCCCAACCAGAAGTGGGTGACCGACGTCACCGAGTTCAAGGTGCAAGGGATGAAGCTCTACCTGTCGCCGATCATGGACCTCTACAACGGCGAAATCGTGGCTTATCAGATCAAGCGTCAGCCCGTGTTCGATCTGGTAGGTCAGATGCTGGACGAAGCCATCAACAAGCTCTCCCCGGATGAGCGCCCCATGATCCACTCCGACCAGGGCTGGCAGTACCAGCATGAAAACTACCGGCACATGCTGGAAAAGCACTCGTTGAAGCAAAGCATGTCCCGGCGTGGCAACTGCCTGGACAATGCGGCAATGGAAAGCTTTTTCGGGACGCTGAAGTCAGAATTTTTCTACCTGAACAGCTTTGACAGCATCGAGAGTCTGGAGGCTGGGCTCGTGGATTACATCAAGTACTACAACCAAGAGCGCATCAGATTGAAATTGAAGGGCCTGAGCCCGGTACAGTACCGGAAACAGGCCCAAGCGGCCGTTTGACCCCACCGTCCAACTCTCGGGGGTCACTTCA